>CAVHYW010000075.1:0-9510 GCA_963640475.1 bacterium
CTTCGGCCCCTTCAAGTTCGACTCCTCCGAGCTGCCCATCATCACCCTGTACGCCCTGTATATCCCCATCTATATCGCCCTGCTGAAGCGCAAGGATCTGCCCGGCTTCCAAGGCAAGGTGATGCCCGTTCTGGCCATCCTGTGCTCGCTGTTCATGGTGTTCGCCGCCATCTACTCCCACAAGATGAACGTGGTCTATTACCTGATCGTGTTCTTCGTCATCGAGATCATCGGTGCCTTCTTCAAAGGCGGCAAGAAAGCGTAACGCTTCCTGACCCCAACATATCCAAAACGGCCCGCGTCGCTGTGACGCGGGCCGTTTTTTGCCTGTCCGGAGGGGCGGAAATATCTGGCTGTTGCAGGCAAAAAGTGGGTAAATATCCAGAATTGTCCACAATATAGAGACAAAATGCTTAAAAATAGTTACAACACAGAAACAAAACCGGAAAATCCATTGACGCCATGAATTTTTATGCTATACTCGCCACTGTAAGACGAGCGCTCCTTACAAAACTTTTTTGGAGGAAAAGAACATGAAAAAAATCATTGCTCTGGTTCTGAGCATGGCCATGGCGCTGAGTCTGGCCACGGTGGCCTTTGCCGCGATCCCCACTTGGTCGGATAACGAGGCAAAGACGCTGGACCTGTTCGACAAGACCTATAACACCAAACTGGAAGCTTCCGGCGCCGATGGTGTCGTTTTCAAGTACACCGCAGCCAAGGCCGCTTCCAAGGGCGTTACCGGCAACATCGGCTATTGGAAGGCCGACAACGACCCCGTCTGCTATGTGATGACCACCACCTATAACGACAACGTCAGCTTCGCCGTCAAGGCCCACGACGCCAACCTGAAGGTGGGCCAGCAGACCGATAAGGATAACCTGTACTACCTGACCGCCGTGGACGCCATCAGCTATAACTATGGCGCGGCCTCCATGTTCACCGCATGGGGCACCACCTGCGGCCAGTACGCCAAGCCCGAGGACGCTGCCTCCCGCAGCTACGCCAAGGTCACCCTGTACGATGGCAAGGATTACATCTATCGTCTGGCCCAGAAGGCCAGCAACGACGATCCTGAGAAGAACGTCCTGATCGACGGCTTTGTCTACACCGTGGAGGATACCGCCCTCAAGACCATCTCTCACACTTGGGTCGCCAGCAAGCTGGATAAGGACGGCAAGGTGACCGAGTATACCTGCGGCATCTGCAAGACCGTGGCGCAGGTGTATTCCTCCGTGAATCTGGTTCCCGCCGGCATGACCGTCGAGAAGCTGAGCGACGGCACCCTGATCGCCTTCAAGTACACCCCCGCCAACAGCAACGGCGGCACCACCACCAAGCCGGGTATGGACTCCGCCAAGACCTTTGACGCCGGTATCGCCATGTATGTTGGCATGAGCCTGCTGTCCGTGGCCGGCGGCGCCGTGGTCATCGGCAAGAAGAAGTCCTTCTGAGTCATTGTCCTAAATTATATAAAGAGAAACACGGAAAGGGACGCCTTCGGGCGTCTCTTTCCGCGTTTTTTCGCTGTCCGCCGGGCGGTAACAAACTTTTTGCAAAAGGTTACACTTTGGAAACAATTCCCTCCAAAGCCTTGACGGCTGGAAAATTTATGCTATACTGGCAACTGTAAAAACAAGAAACACGTTTTTACAAACAAATTTTATGGAGGAAAAAAACATGAAGAAGATTGTTGCTCTGGCTCTGGCCATGGTTATGGCTCTGAGCCTGGCTACCGTCGCTTTCGCTGTTCCCCTGTGGACCAACGGCGGCGAGGTCGCTTTCGACATCTACGACGCTAAGTACAACACCAAGACCGAGAACGATGTGGACTTTACCTTCACCGCTGCCAAGGCTCCCGATGGTAAGGGCAATGTCGGCAATATCGCTTTCTGGACTAGCGAGGATGACGGCTATAACGGCTACTATGTCATGACCGACAAGTGGACTTCCGACACCTCTTTCGCTGTGAAGCTGCACAACGCTAACATCCCCGTCGGCGGCACCAAGGACGAGACCGCTGAGGGCACTGCTGAGCCTCTGTACTTCATGACCGAGGTCACCAACGTCTACTATATCTATGAGGCCACCGCTTACACCGCATGGGGCACCCTGTGCGAGCAGTATGCCAAGCCCGCTGATGCTGACTCCGTGACTTATGTTCAGTACACCGCTAAGCTGGAGGCTGGTGAGCCCGTTGTTATCGACGCCATCAACAAGGCTTCCGTTGCTACCGCTGCTGCCGGCATGGATTCCGTTCTGGTGAACGGCGTTGTCTATGTCGTCAAGGGTACCCGTCAGACCGCTATCGCTCACAGCTGGGCTCCCACCGCTTGGGCCAAGGACGGCAGTATCACCACTTACACCTGCCAGACCTGCAAGACCGTTGCTAAGGTCATCGAGTCCATGTACGTCGCCGACAAGACCAAGTCCCATGTTCAGCTGAGCAATGGCGACCTGATCGAGTTCTCCTACACTGTTGGCAAGGCTGGCACCACCAAGGGTGTGGACTCTGCTAAGACCTTCGACGCTGGTATCGCCATGTATGTTGGCATGAGCCTGCTGTCCGTCGCTGGCGGCGCTGTCGTCATCGGCAAGAAGAAGGAGTTCTAATTTAGAACCTCGTTCTGAATGATAAAAAGAGACGCTCGCAAGAGCGTCTCTTTTTTTGCCCGCTTGACAAAGGCGGAGAAATGGGTATAATAAAGATAAAGAGACGCTGCGACAAGCGGTTGATCTCAGGTTAGATTAGGTTTTACAATGAAAACCGTCACTTGCCAGAGTGGCGGTTTTCGCGTTTCTTTACGATAATGGTAACGGTAAAGTCACCGATATGGAAAGTAATACGCATATGTCCACCCCCTTTCGCAAGGGAGTAGATCAACCGCCTGCCGTTGTGCAGCGTCTGCAACAATTGTACCACATGTGTGACTGACTGTCAATCACACATGTGGTATATGCTTTTTGTTATTCCAATATCTCCGCGGCGGTGTCCACGATGGTCTCCGCACCGGCGGCGGCCAGCGCCGCCCTGCCGCGAAATCCCCACGCCACGCCGATCATGGCGAGCCCTGCGTTGCGGGCGGTCTCGACGTCCACCTCACTGTCGCCCACATAAACGGCGGTTGCACTGTCGGCGTTCAGCTCCGTCAGTGCGCGGCGCACCATGTCGGGGGCAGGCTTGCGGGGTGTCTCCGGACTTTCGCCGAAGGTGGGGATGCCGGGGAAGAACCGCGCCGCCAGTGCGCACGCCGCCCCATGGGGCTTGTTGGAGACGATGGCCACCTTGCAGCTCCGCTGGCGCAGCGCCTCCAGCAGCTCCGGGATGCCGGGGTAGGGGCGGGTCTCCACGCAGGTGTGGGCCTGATACCACGCCTTGTAATCCCGCATGATGGCGGCGAACTCCGGCGTGTCCTCGCCCTGCGGCAGCACGGCGGCCATCAGCCGCACCGCGCCGTTGCCCAGCCCGCGCCGCACCTCCTCGCGGGTGCGCTGGGGGTAGCCGTACTGCGCCAGCGTGTGGTTGGCGGCGGCGGTCAGGTCGTCCAGTGTGTCCAGCAGCGTGCCGTCCATGTCGAACAGGTACGTCTGATATATCATAGGTATCATCCTTTCGTGTCGTTCTGCGCCCGATGATATCACAGGCGGCGGCCGATTGCAAGCGGAAAACCGCAATATCTCTCCCGCGCCGGAGAAGCAATGGGAGAAGCGCCTGTTTTCTGTGCAAATTCCTGTGTTTTCCCCGTTGACAAGGGCGGAAATCGGCGATATAATACGGTAATCAAAGGCAATGACGGAGAAGAAACCGTTTGTCACCGGCCAAAGAGAGGGGTGCCCCGGCTGAAAGCATCCTGCCCACGACGCGGCCTGTACCACTCCCGAGCCGCCTGCGACGAGCAGGACGGGGATTGCCCGTTATCGCAATCACGAGCGACGGCTGCAAGGCCGTAAGCAGGGTGGAACCGTGGAGTAAAGCATTTTTACCTCACCCCTGAACACATCAGGGGTGGGGATTTTTTATCCCGCCCCAATCACAAGGAGGATATTCCTATGAGCGAAGAAAACATCTATACCTTTGAAAACGAGCAGTACCGCAGGACCTATTGGCATACCTGCTCCCACATTCTGGCGCAGGCCGTGAAGCGCCTGCATCCCGAGGTGAAGCTGGCCATCGGCCCCAGCATTGACAACGGCTTTTATTACGATTTGGACGCACCCTTTGCCTTCACCCCCGAAAACCTGACGGAGATCGAGGCCGAGATGCGGAAGATCTGCAAGGAAAAGCTGAAGCTGGAGCGCTTCGAGCTGCCCCGCGAGGAAGCCGTCAAGTTCATGGAGGAGAAGGAAGAACCCTACAAGGTGGAGCTGATCAACGATCTGCCGGAGGACGCCGTTATCTCCTTCTACCGTCAGGGCGAGTTCGTGGACCTGTGCGCCGGTCCTCACGTGGATTCCACCGGCCGCATCAAGGGCAACGGCATCAAGCTGACCGCCTGCAACGCCGCCTACTGGCGGGGCGATTCCAACCGCAAGCAGCTGCAGCGTATCTACGGCGTGGCCTTCCCCAACAAGGACGAGCTGGAGGCCTATTTGAAGGAGCGCGAGGAGGCCGTGAAGCGCGACCACAACAAGCTGGGCCGCGAGCTGGAGTATTTCACCACCGTGGACTGCATCGGCCAGGGCCTGCCCATCCTGCTGCCCAAGGGCGCCCGCGTCATTCAGCTGCTGCAGCGCTGGGTGGAGGATACCGAGCAGGAGCGCGGCTATCTGCTGACCAAGACCCCCCTGATGGCCAAGCGTGAGCTGTACAAGATCTCCGGCCACTGGGATCACTATCTGGACGGCATGTTCATTCTGGGCGACCCCATGGACGAGACCAAGGAGTGCTTCGCCCTGCGTCCCATGACCTGCCCCTTCCAGTATCAGGTCTATCTGAACCGCGGCCGCAGCTACCGCGATCTGCCCATGCGTCTGGGCGAGACCTCCACTCTGTTCCGTAATGAGGATTCCGGCGAGATGCACGGCCTGATCCGCGTCCGCCAGTTCACCATTTCCGAGGGTCATCTGGTGCTGCGTCCCGACCAGCTGGAGGAGGAGTTCAAGCAGTGTCTGGATCTGGCCAAGTATTGTCTGGGTACCGTGGGCCTGCTGGATAAGTGCACGTTCCGCTTCTCTCAGTGGGATCCCGCCAACCCCAACAACAAGTACGAGGGTACCGCCGAGCAGTGGGAGCATGCCCAGTCCGCTATGGAGCGCATCCTGAAGGATCTGGACGTGGAGTACACCATCGGCATCGATGAGGCCGCCTTCTACGGCCCCAAGCTGGACATCCAGTACAAGAACGTGTACGGTAAAGAGGATACCCTTGTCACCATCCAGATCGATATGCTGCTGGCCGAGCGCTTCGGTATGTACTATATCGACGAGAACGGCAACAAGGCTTTGCCCTATATCATCCACCGCACCTCTCTGGGCTGCTATGAGCGCACGCTGGCCTATCTGATCGAGGAGTACGCCGGTGCGCTGCCCACTTGGATGATGCCGGAGCAGGTGCGTTTCCTGCCCATCACCGACCGTGCCGCCGACTACTGCGCCGCCGCCGCCAAGGAGCTGCGCAAGCAGGGCTTCCGCGTGGAGGTGGACAGCCGCAACGAGAAGGTGGGCAAGAAGATCCGCGAGGCCACGCTGGAGAAGATCCCCTTCATGCTGGTGGTGGGCGACCGCGACATGGAGAACGGCACCGTTTCCGTCCGTACCCGCAAGGGCGAGGATCTGGGCGCTATGACGCTGGGCGATTTCAGCGCCAAGCTGCATGAGATCGTGAACAGCAAGTCCCGCGACTGACAATAGGAACAAATTGCCGGAAGGGCCCTTGACCCTTCCGGCAGTTTCGACAGGAGGAGAATTATGGCAGTTTTATCCGGATTGAAGCCTGAAAAGGTATTCGAGTATTTTGAAAAGCTCTGCTCCGTGCCCCACGGCAGCGGCAACACCAAGATCATCAGCGATATGTGTGTGGGCTTCGCCAAGGAGCTGGGCCTGCGTTACCGGCAGGAGCCCTGCAACAACGTCATTATCTGGAAGGACGCTTCCGCAGGCTATGAGAACGCCGCGCCCATCATTTTGCAGGGCCATATCGACATGGTCTGCGCCAAGACCGACGACTGCACCAAGGACATGGCTGCGGAGGGCCTTGACCTGCGGACCGACGGCGAATGGGTCTGGGCCGACAAGACCTCTCTGGGCGGCGACAACGGCATCGCTGTGGCCATGATCCTGGCCATTCTGGCGGATGACACGCTGGCTCACCCGCCCATCGAGGCGGTGTTCACCGTGGACGAGGAGGTGGGCATGGACGGCGCTTTCGCGCTGGACTGCTCCGATCTGAAGGGTAAGAAGCTGCTGAATCTGGACTCCGAGATGGAGGGCGTGTTCACGGTGTCCTGCGCGGGCGGCCTGCGGGCGGACTGCCATCTGCCCGGCGCTATGGAGCCGGTGGACGGCATGAGCGGCTATACCGTTACGCTTTCCGGCCTGCAGGGCGGCCACTCCGGCGCGGACATCCATCTGGGCCGGGCCAGCGCCAACCAGCAGATGGGCCGGGTGCTGTACAGCGCCATGGAGCGCTTTCGCGGTCTGCGGCTGGCGGCGTTGTCCGGCGGCCAGTTCGATAATGTCATCTGCTCACGCTGCGACGCGGCGGTGGCCATCCCAGCCGGGAAGGAAGCGGAGTTCGAGGCGTTCGTCGCGGAATTTGACGCCATCCTGAAAAACGAATACGCCGGCTGCGACGACGGCATTACCCTGAAGTGCGCCAAGGCAGACGTGACCGCCGCTGTCAGCGAGGTCACCACCAGACTCATGCTGCACACGCTGCTGGCGCTGCCGCAGGGCGTGCAGGCTATGAGCGTGGACTTCCCCGGCCTGACGCAGACCTCCCTGAATATGGGCGTGCTGCGTCTGGAGGAGGACGGCCTGTATATCACCTTCTCCATCCGTTCCAGCATTGCCTCCCAGAAGGAGATGCTGGCCCAGCGTGTCCATTCCATCGTGGAGTTCGCCGGCGGCACCGTTACCGAGCGGGGCAAGTACCCCGGCTGGCAGTACGAGCGCAATTCCGCCTTCCGCGATATGGTGCTGGAAACCTATCACGATCTGACCGGCAAGGAGGGCGTGGTGGAGGCGACCCACGGCGGTCTGGAGTGTGGCTTGCTGATCGAGAAGATTCCCGGTCTGGACGCCATCTCCATGGGGCCTGAGCTGCACGACGTACACTCGGTCCGGGAGCGGCTGAATGTGCCCTCCACCGAGCGGGTATACGCGCTGGTGTGCGAGGCGCTGCGGCGCAGCAAGTGAGCGTGATATTAAAATAATATATGGCGGCATATCTGCAAGCGGGAAATGCAGGTATGCCGCCTTTTTGCTGCAAATTATGCAGGAATCCTATCATACTAAAGCGTGATTCCTCAGAATAGAATCGTGAATATACGGTGCCGAAATGCATAAAAGCCCGAATGAAAACGGGGCGTCAGGGAGGAAAAGTGAATAAGATATCAGAATATAAAGAAACTGCAAAAAGAAAAAATGAATTTCTTTGCGTTTTGACTTGCAAAATAGGGAATATGGGAGTATAATACGCCCATCGAGTGAATTCAGCCGCCCTGCGCGGCAATCAAAAAACGAGGAGAGTGTACCCGATGAAAAAGTTTTTCGCATTGATTCTGGCGCTGGTCATGGCTCTGAGTCTTGTGGCCTGCGGCGGCGGTGACAACGGCGACAGCGGCGATGTCGTTGCCGAGCATACCGATACCACCACTGTGGCGGTGGGCGCGGTGATTCTGGCCCGTGACGATGTGGCTGAGGACGACGTATACCGTTTCGTGGCCGACATTTTCGACAACGCTGAGTCTCTGGTCACCAGCCACGCCAAGTATGGCGAGCTGAGTGTGGAGTATGGCGCTTCCATCACCTCTGTGCCTTATCATCCCGGCGCTGCCAAGTACTTCGCTGAGAAGGGCTTCGAGGTCGCTTCCGTGAAGGAAGGCGCTGGCACCGGCGCTTCCCGCAACCTGCGCTTCGTCACCGGCGGCGAGTCCGGTACTTATTACGCCTTTGGCTCCGTGATCGCGCAGCACGCCAGCAACAATGCCGGTGTAAGCGTGGTGGGCCTGTCCGGCAACGGCTCTCAGGCCAACGTGCAGGAGCTGGTGGACGGTACTGCCGACTTCGCGTTCTGCCAGTCCGACGTTATGGCCTATGCCTATAACGGCACCAACCTGTTCGACACCAAGGTGGAGGGCTTCTCTACTGTGGCCGCTCTGTATATGGAGCAGGTGCAGATCGTTACCACCAATCCCAGCATCAAGACGGTTGAGGATCTGAAGGGCAAGTCCGTGTCCATCGGTGCTCCCGGCTCCGGCGTGTACTTCAACGCCATCGACGTGCTGGGCGCCTATGGCCTGACCGAGAACGACATCAAGCCTACCTATCAGTCCTTCGGCGACAGCGCTGACGCTCTGAAGAACGGTCAGATCGACGCCGCCTTCATTGTGGCCGGTGCTCCTACCACTGCTGTGACCGATCTGGCCACCACCAAGGACACCTATCTGGTGAGCTTGGACAGCGAGCACATTGCCAAGCTGCTGGAGACCTCTGACTATTACACCGAGACCGTTATTGCTAAGGACGTGTACTTCGGCGACTGATCCTTAACGCGGTATTGACACTTTTCGAGGCTGCGGCGGGGTTTCCCGCCGTAGCCCTCGCGCTATTCTGTAAAATTTGGGAGAGAATCAACTATGAGCAACGACAAGAAAAAGCCGGATACCAGCCCGGCGGCAGGCAGTGATACCGCCGTCGAAGAGGCTACGGATCTGGATGCGGTGATGCGGAAATATGACCGCGAATCCGCCACCCGTATGTGGGAGGGCGTGCCGCAGCTCATCATCCGTATACTGATGGCGGTGTTCGGTGTGTTCTGCATCGCCATGACCCTGTTTTCCAAGGATATGCCGGAGGTCCGGCTCACGCTGTTCGTGGGCTGCATCGTGATCATCGGCTTCCTGACTTACCCTGCCAGCAAGCACCATGTAAAGGTAAACTACCTGCCATGGTACGATATCGTGCTGATGGTGGTGGGCGCCTCCTGCTTCTTCTATTTTGCCATCAACGCCATGACGCTGGTGCGCCTGTCCACCCGTATCGAGCCGGTACATGTCATTATCGGCGTGGTGGGTATTCTGGTGCTGATGGAGCTGTGCCGCCGCTGCGTGGGCGTGCCCATTCTGTGTGTGGCGGGCGTGCTGATCGTCTATGCGTTCATCAATCAGCTGAGCTACGCCGGTGCGGTGAATGCTTCCACGCTGTATGACGCCCTCAAGACCATCATCTATAAGCTGTTCTACACCACCTCCGGCGTCATCGGTACCCCCATCAGCGTGTGCTATACCTACATCGTCCTGTTTATCATCTTCGGCGCGTTCCTGGAGCGTACCGGTATCGCCAACTTCT
>CAVHYW010000076.1:0-9376 GCA_963640475.1 bacterium
AGTTCATCATGCCGCCCTTGATGGAGTGCATCTCGCAGGGGCTGTAGCCGATGATCAGGGACGGGCCGTGATAGGCCTCGGCCTCGGTGATGGCCTTGATGGTCTGCGCGGGGTTGGCGCCCATGGCCACCTGAGCCACGTACACGTAGCCGTACTGCATGGCGATCTCGGCAAGGCTCTTCTTCTTGACTTCCTTACCGGCAGCGGCGAACTGTGCCACCTGACCGATGTTGGAAGCCTTGGAGGCCTGACCGCCGGTGTTGGAGTACACCTCGGTATCGAAGACGAAGATGTTCACATCCTGCTTGGAGGCGATGACGTGATCCAGTCCGCCGTAGCCGATATCGTAGGCCCAGCCGTCGCCGCCGAAGATCCACATGGACTTCTTGGCCAGATATTCCTTCTTGCTGAGGATGTCGGCCACCAGCGTGCAGGCGGCGCAGTCGCAGAACAGCGCGCCCTTGGCCTTCAGCTCGGCAGCGTGCTCAGCGAACTGAGGAACGGCAGCCAGCTCGTCCACGGTGCAGATGCTCTCCTCCAGTGCCTTCACATAAGCCTTGGCAGGCTCGGCGTTGGCGGTGCCGTCATCCATGGTATCCAGCCACTTCTGGGCGGCTTCCTTCAGGGCGGGCTGTGCCCACTCGACAGCGATCAGCTCGCGGGTCTTGGTGGCCAGATCCTCGCGGATCTTGTTCTGGCCGGTGTACATGCCCAGACCGTGCTCTGCGTTATCCTCGAACAGGGAGTTGCACCATGCGGGGCCATGGCCTTCCTTATTGGTGCAGTAGGGAGAGGTAGCCGCGGGACCGCCCCAGATGGAGGAGCAGCCGGTGGCGTTGGAGATATACATATGGTCGCCGAACAGCTGGGTGACGAGACGGGCATAGCTGGTCTCGGCGCAGCCGGCGCAGGAGCCGGAGAACTCCAGCATGGGCTGCTTGAACTGGCTGCCCTTGACGGTGTTGTCCTGCATGTCCTTCTTCTCGGACACCTCGGCCACGCAGTAGTCGAACACATCCTGCTGGGGCAGCTCGCCCTCCTGCGCCACCATGGTCAGCGCGTTGACGGGGCAGGCGCCGATGCAAACGCCGCAGCCCATGCAGTCCAGAGGACTGATGGCCATGGTGAACTGATACACGCCCTTGCCCTTGCCGGCCTTGACGTCCACGATCTTGGCAGCCTCGGGAGCCTTGGCGGCCTCGTCAGCGGTCAGCGCGAAGGGACGGATGGTGGCGTGGGGGCAGACATAGGCGCACTGGTTGCACTGGATGCACTTGGCAGCGTCCCAGGTGGGGACGGACACGGCCACGCCGCGCTTCTCATAAGCGGCAGCGCCCAGCTCGAACTGGCCGTCCACATGATCCACGAAGGCGGAAACGGGCAGGCTGTCGCCGTCCATCTTGCCCACGGGGTCGAGGATCTCCTTGACCATCTTCACCAGCTCGGGCTTGCCATGCAGCTGCTTGGGCTCCTTGGTGTCCACAGCGTTGGCCCACTCGGCGGGAACGTCGATCTTCTTATAGGCGGTGGCGCCCAGATCGATGGCCTTGTAGTTCATGTCCACGATGTCCTGACCCTTCTTCAGGTAGGAGGCCTTGGCCTTCTCCTTCATGTAGGTGATGGCCTCTTCCTCGGGCATGACCTTGGCCAGAGAGAAGAACGCGGACTGCAGAATGGTGTTGTTGCGCTTGCCCATACCGATCTCGATGGCCAGATCAATGGCGTTGATGGTATACAGCTGGATGTTGTTCTGGGCGATATAGCGCTTGGACGCGGCATCCATGTGGTGGTTCAGCTCGTCGAAATCCCACTGGCAGTTGATCATATACACGCCGCCGGGCTTGACATCCTGCACCATCTTGAAGCCCTTGGTCACATAGCTGGGGTTGTGGCAGGCCACGAAGTCAGCCTTGTTGATATAGTAGGGGCTGCGGATGGGCTTGTCGCCGAAGCGCAGGTGGCTGATGGTGACGCCGCCGGTCTTCTTGGAGTCATACTGGAAATACGCCTGAACATACTTGTCGGTATGGTCGCCGATGATCTTGATGGAGTTCTTGTTGGCGCCCACGGTACCGTCGCCGCCCAGACCCCAGAACTTGCACTCGATGGTGCCTTCCGCGGCGGTGTTGGGACAGTTGGGATCCTCAGGCAGGGACATGTTGGTCACATCGTCCACGATGCCGATGGTGAACTGGCGCTTCATCTCGGCCTTGGCCAGCTCGGTATAAACAGCAAACACGGAGGCGGGAGGCGTATCCTTGCTGCCCAGACCGTAACGGCCGCCGATGACGGTGATGTCGTTCTTGCCGGCATTGGCCAGAGCGGTGACAACATCCTGATACAGAGGCTCGCCCTGAGAGCCGGGCTCCTTGGTGCGGTCCAGAACAGCGATCTTCTTGCAGGAGGCGGGGATGGCCTCGATCAGCTTCTCGGGAGCGAAGGGACGGAACAGACGGACCTTCACCAGACCCACCTTCTCGCCGTGGGCGTTCAGGTAGTCGATGACTTCCTCGGCCACGTCGCAGATGGAGCCCATGGCCACGATCACGCGGTCAGCGTCGGGTGCGCCGTAGTAGTTGAACAGCTGATAGTCGGTGCCCAGCTTGGCGTTGACCTTCTCCATGCACTTCTCCACCACGGCGGGCAGAGCGTCATAGTACTTGTTGCAGGCCTCGCGGTGCTGGAAGAAGATATCACCGTTCTCGTGAGAGCCGCGCATATGGGGATGCTCGGGGTTCAGGGCGTGACGGCGGAACTCGGCCACGGCGTCCATGTCGCACATGTCCTTCAGATCCTCGTAATCCCACACGGCGATCTTCTGGATCTCGTGGGAGGTACGGAAGCCGTCAAAGAAGTTGATGAAGGGAACCTTGCCCTCCAGCGCGGCCAGATGAGCCACGGGGGACAGATCCATGACCTCCTGCACGTTGCCCTCGCACAGCATGGCAAAGCCGGTCTGGCGGCAGGCCATCACGTCGGAGTGGTCGCCGAAGATGTTCAGCGCGTGGGTGGAAACGGTACGGGCGGAAACGTGGAATACGCAGGGCAGCTGCTCAGCCGCGATCTTGTACATGTTGGGGATCATCAGCAGCAGGCCCTGAGACGCGGTGTAGGTGGTGGTCAGAGCGCCGGCGCCCAGAGAACCATGCACTGCGCCGGCAGCGCCGGCCTCGGACTGCATCTCCACGACCTTGACCTGCGTGCCGAAAATGTTCTTCAGGCCGTTGGCGCTCCACTGGTCAACAAAGTCGGCCATGGGAGAGGACGGGGTGATGGGGTAGATGGCAGCGACTTCGGAAAACGCATAGCTCACATGCGCGGCCGCGTTATTGCCATCCATGGATTTCATTTTTCTTACCATTTATGAACCTCCTTCATACACTCTCCGCCCCTTTTGGGGCGAAATACTCAGCGTATCAGGATAATATCACAAAAAAACCGGAGTGTAAACGGCATTTTTATGAAAATTTCGTAACAGGAAACTAAAAGTGCAATTTTGCTGTTAAGGATTCTGACAGCCGCTGACAGCATCACTTATTTTACAAAAACTATTGTCCTTTTCCATGTTTATGTGATAAAATAATATGAATATGTGAATTTGCGGAAAAGGGGCGAGGATCATGGTGACCACGGTACGTTCTCTGGGGCTGACGGGCGTCAGCGGCTATGAGGTTACGGTGGAGTGCATGCTCTCCGGCGGACTGCCCGCCTTCGACGTGGTGGGCCTGCCGGACGCGGCGGTGAAGGAAGCCCGGGAACGGGTGCGGGCCGCGGTGAAAAACTGCGGGGCACAGTTCCCCGTCAGCCGCATCACGGTGAATCTGGCTCCGGCCCGTCTGCGGAAGGAGGGCACGGTGTACGACCTGCCCATTCTGCTGGGTATCATGGCCGCGGCGGGTGAGCTGCGGGCCATTCCGGAGGGCGCCGCCTTTCTGGGGGAGCTGAGCCTCAGCGGCGATGTGCGGCCCGTCACCGGCGTGTTGCCCATGGCCATGTTCGCCGCCCGTCAGGGCATCCGGCAGCTGTACGTCCCCGCCGCCAACGCCGCCGAGGCCACGCTGGCCGACGGCCTGACCGTCTACGGCGTGGAGAACGTGAGACAGCTGGCAGCCCACCTGAAGGGTGAAAGCGCCATCGACCCCGCGCCCCGGTGGGAGCCCTCCGCGCCGTCCCGGCCCCTACCGGACTTTGCCGACGTGATGGGGCAGGAAAACGTGAAGCGGGCGCTGGAGATCGCCGCCGCAGGCGGCCACAACGTGCTGCTGATCGGCTCCCCCGGCTCCGGCAAGTCCATGCTGGCCCGGCGATTGCCCTCCATCCTGCCGGATATGACCCGGTCGGAAGCGCTGCAAACCACTGAAATTTACTCCGTAGCGGGCATGACCGATCCCCGGCACCCGCTGGTGGATACCCGGCCCTTCCGCAGCCCCCACCATACCGCCTCGCCGGTGTCGTTGTCCGGCGGCGGAAGCATCCCCCGTCCCGGCGAGATATCTCTGGCTCACAACGGCATCCTGTTTCTGGACGAGCTGCCGGAGTTCGACAAATCCGCGCTGGAGACCCTGCGCCAACCGCTGGAGGACGGACAGGTGACCATCACCCGTGCCACCGGCTCCCTGACGCTGCCCAGCCGCTTCATGCTGGTGTGCGCCATGAACCCCTGCCGCTGCGGCTGGTACGGCCACCCCTCCGGACGGTGCCGGTGCTCGGCTCAGCAGGTGGAGCAGTACATGCGCCGTGTCTCCGGCCCGCTGCTGGACCGCATCGACATGCATATCGAGGTGCCGTCGGTGGAATACGAGGCCATGCGCCGCAAGGAGCAGCCGGAATCCTCGGCGGAGGTGCGCAAACGGGTCAACGTCGCCCGGGAGGTGCAGAAGCGCCGCTTTGAGGGCACATCCGTCACCTGCAACGCCTACATGACCCCTGTGATGATCGGCCAGTACTGCCAGCTGGACGCGGCAGGCGAAAAGGTCATGCAGGGCGCCTTCGACCGCCTTGGCCTGACCGGACGCAGCCATGACCGTATCCTGCGCATGGCCCGCACCATCGCCGATCTGGACTGCGCGGAGAATATCCAAGTCCAGCATCTGGCGGAGGCTATCCAGTATAGAAGCAGTAATTTGCTGAAGTAACATACCGCCCGAACCGAACGTAGGGCGGGGCCAATGTGCCCCGCCGCCGTACAACGATTCATTTCCCAGTATCGCGCCGCATCAGCGGCAGCGGCGCAGAATGAAAGTCGATACGTCATACGCAACGAAATCAACCGAGTCCTGTGAACGCGTGGTATAAAGTGCCAAATAAAAAACAAGACATAGCGCGGGCGGATTCTTAAACCGCAGGTTTAAGCAGCGTTTTTGGGTACTTTTGCCGCTGAGGGCAAAAGTACCTCGCGCCGGAGCGCGAAATACTCCATCACACAGGTATCCCGCAAAAGCATAAAATCACTTCATATATAAATAAGGAGACACCCCATGCACGAGATCATTCTTTGCAAGCTGGGCGAGATCGTCCTGAAGGGACTGAACCGCCACAGCTTTGAGATGAAGCTGATGAGCAATATCCGCCGCCGCACCCAGCGGTACGGCAAGTTCAAAATCTATTCCCGCCAGTCCACCATCTATGTGGAGCCGGTGGAGGAGACCTGCGATCTGGACGCCGCCTACGACGCCTGCAAGAAGGTGTTCGGCATCATTGCCATTGCCCGGGCCGTGCCCTGCGCCAAAGAGAAGGAAGCCATCTTCAACACCGCCAAGGAGTATCTGGCCCCGGCGCTGCTGGCGGCCAAGTCCTTCAAGGTGGAGAGCAAGCGCTCTGACAAGTCCTTCCCCATGGGCAGCATCCAGCTGAGCCAGTGGGTGGGCGGCGCGCTGCACGACGCCTTCCCCCACCTGATCGTGGACGTGCACAATCCGGAGCTGACGGTGCATCTGGAGGTGCGGGAGGACGCGGCCTATGTCCACGGCCCGGCGGAAGCCGCCGCGGGCGGCCTGCCCATCGGTATGGGCGGCCACGCGGTGAGCCTGCTGTCCGGCGGCATTGACAGTCCCGTGTCCAGCTACATGATCGCCAAGCGCGGCGTACAGCTGGAGCTGCTGCACTTCGCCTCCCCTCCCTACACCAGTGAACAGGCCCGCGAAAAGGTGTTACAATTGGCCCAGGAGCTGACGGTCTGGTGCGGACGGCTGACGGTGCATGTGGTGCCCTTTACCGAAATTCAGGAAGAAATCCGCCGCAAGTGCCCGGAGGATCACTTCACCCTGATCATGCGGCGGTTCATGATGCGGCTGGGCGACCGGCTGGCCCACGAGCTGGCCTGCAAGGCCATCGTCACCGGCGAGAGCCTGGGTCAGGTGGCCAGCCAGACCATTCAGGCGCTGGTGGTCAGCGACGACGTGGCCACCCTGCCGGTGCTGCGTCCCCTGATCGGCATGGACAAGGAGGAGATCGTCCGCATCGCCCGCCATGTGGGCACCTTCGATACCTCCATCCTGCCCTATGAGGACTGCTGCACCGTGTTCACGCCCCGCCATCCCAAGACCAAGCCCAACCTGGAGGAAGTCCGGGAGTATGAGGCGGCGCTGGACATCGACGCACTGTGCGACAAGGCGCTGGCGGGCCGCGAGATGATCCGCCTGTACCCCAAGCACTGAGGTGTGCGCCATGAACGAGACATTGGAACAACAGGTTATCGCGGCGCTGAAAGCCCGCAGCCTGACCCTTGCCACGGCGGAGAGCTGCACCGGCGGTCTGGCCGCCAAGCGGCTGACGGACGTGCCCGGCGCGTCGGCGGTGTTCTTAGGTGGCGTGGTCAGCTATACCAACGGCGTGAAGGAGCGGGCGCTGGGCGTCCCCCACGACACGCTGGAGGAATACAGCGCGGTGTCCGAGCCTGTGGCCCGCGCCATGGCGGAGGGCGTCCGCCGCCTGACGGGCGCGGACTTCGGCTTGTCCGTCACCGGTGTGGCAGGCCCCGATAAGGACGACCGGGGCCACGACGTAGGCACCGTGTATATCGCCCTGTCCGCAGAAAACGAAACCACTGTGCAGCTCCTGCGTCTCTCCGGCGACCGCAGCGCCATCCGCGCCGCCGCCGCTGACGGGATGTTCCGGATGCTGCTGGCCTATATTCAATAGGAGACAACGCAAAATACGCCTGACAAAAGCGTAGCTTTTTTGTCAGATGATGAAAAGGAGATCATATCCATGGCAAAGAACAAGGCTTATTCCCCGGTCAACCAGTCCGCCAACCGCGAGGAGCAGATCCGCAAGGCGAAGGGCAACCCCAACAAGAATAACCATACCAAGAAGAAAAATCACGGCAGCAACACCTACACCACCGGCGCCTACATGGCCCAGAAGCTGGCGGAGCGCGGCCGTCAGCAGGAGCGGGTGAAGCTGCCCATGTGGCTGAACATCACGCTGATCGCCCTGTTCGCCGCCATCGCTGTGACGCTGGTGCTGCGCTTCACGGTGTATAAGGAGAACCAGCTGATGAACTACATCTCCTCGCTGCTGCTGGGCGTCACCTGCCTTGTGCTGTTCTACACCCGCCGCTTCAAGCACACCAAGAAGGAAAGCACCTTCTATACGCTGGTCACCGTGCTGCTGACCGTCATGGGCATCATCTATACCGCCATGGGCCTGATCGGTATCCTGACCATGTTCGGTGTCATCTGAAAAACGCCGGATTTTCCCACGTTTTTGGTGAAAATGCCATTGACAAACGGAGAAAAAGTGGTTATATTAACAGATATCTCATGGTAAACATGGCACAAACGCGATGAAGGGGACACGCAGCGCTGCTGTTCGACGCGAAGAGAGCCGCCGTTTCGGTGCAAGGCGGACGCGGGCATGGCGCGGATATCACCCCGGAGCATCCGGCTGAAAGAAAAAAGTAGGCACGGACGGAAGCGGGCCGTTATCACCCCGCGCCCACGGATGGTGGGACTGAGTGGCCGCCTTGCGCGGCAACGAGAGTGGTACCGCAGAGGACGTTTTTCCAAGCGCCTTTGTCTCTTGACGAGACAAAGGCGCTTTTTATTTTTGCACACGAAAAATTTTCAGATAAAAAGGAGAAGCAACATGGAATACAAAAAGACGTTGAACATGCCCAAGAGCGGCTTTCCCATGCGCGCCGGACTGCCCAAGCGCGAGCCGGACATGCTGAAGCACTGGGAGGAGATCGACCTCTATAACGAGCTGCTGAAGAAGAACGAGGGCAAGCCCCTGTTCTCCCTCCATGACGGCCCTCCGTTCTCCAACGGCGCGCTGCACATGGGCCACGCCCTGAACAAGTCCCTGAAGGACTTCATCACCCGTATGTACGCCATGCGGGGCTACTACACCCCCTATATCCCCGGCTGGGACAACCACGGTATGCCCATCGAGAGCGCCATCATCAAGCAGAACAAGCTGAACCACAAGGCCATGAGCGTGGCGGACTTCCGCACCGCCTGCCACGAGTTCGCCGATCACTATATCGACGTGCAGCGCGAGGGCTTCAAGCGCATGGGCGTCGTGGGCGACTGGGAGCATCCCTACAAGACCATGGACCCCGGCTTCGAGGCGCAGGAGGTCCGCGTCTTCGGCAAGATGTATCAGAACGGCCACATCTACAAGGGCCTGAAGCCCGTGTACTGGTGCCCCCACGACGAGACGGCGCTGGCCGAGGCGGAGATCGAGTACAAGGACGATCCCTGCACCACGGTGTACGTCAAGTTCCCCATGCACGACGACCTGGGCAAGCTGGGCCATCTGGACCACAGCAAGCTGTACTTCGTGATCTGGACCACCACGGTGTGGACGCTGCCGGGCAACCTGGCCATCGCCCTGCATCCCGACGAGAGCTACGCCGTGGTGAAAGCCCCCAACGGCGAGATGTATATCATGGCGGAGGCCCTGACCGAAAAGGTGATGAAGATCGGCGGGTTCGAGAGCTATGAGATCGTGGAGGTCCATCCGGGCAGCTTCTTCGAGAATATGCTGGCCATGCACCCCTTCCTGCCCAAGACCAGCCGCCTGGTGCTGGCGGACTACGTGACCATGGACTCCGGTACGGGCTGCGTCCACACCGCGCCCGGCTTCGGCGCGGACGACTATGTGACCTGCAAGCGCTATGGCATGGACATGGTGGTGCCCGTGGACGACCAGGGCAAGCACACCGCCTATGCGGGCAAGTACGAGGGCATGACCACCGACGAGTCCAACCCCGTGATCTTGCAGGACATGAAGGACAACGGCTCGCTGTTCGCCAGCGAGGAGATCGTCCACAGCTATCCCCACTGCTGGCGCTGCAAGCAGCCCATCATCTTCCGTGCCACCCCCCAGTGGTTCTGCTCCGTGGACTCCTTCAAGGATGAGGCCATCGCCG
>CAVHYW010000077.1:0-9157 GCA_963640475.1 bacterium
TTGGCAGCTCATTTTCAGTTGTTTTTCTCTGTGTGCCCTTGTCAAGCGATGTTTTCTTCGTTGGTTAGTGTTGGCTGGGCTTTGTTCGGAATTGGGTTTCTTTTCCCTGCTATTTTTTTAATAAAAGCTGCAATGCCGAGCAAGGAACAACAGGAAAAAAGCAAAGCAATCGTTGATGGGCTGCAAGAGCAATTAAAGAAGGCGAAAGACGAATTGGCATTGTGGAAGGGCGATCGGAAAGCGAATGAAGGTTCGGTAGAGACAGAAGCGTGAGTCTGCTATGACGGCAATGCTGAAATGCGTATAAGGAGAATGATACTGTGAGTTACTTTGGGTCAAGGTATAAGGGAAATATCGATGTATATCATGTGGAAAAGATGCAAGCATTTGAAAGTCCGTATTCAGCACTTGATTTTGCCAATCGGGAATGGGACGGAGAATCGGAGGAAAAAGATGCAGCCCGCCTGCTGATTGTTCTTAATGATGATCCCGAAATGAGAAAGAAACAGAAAGGTGAGGCGTATTTTCAGTTTACAGATTTAGCCGCCTGCATGAAGTTCGTTTCAGAGAAATGCAAAATCATCTGGTCGAATCCCGAAAATCAGCTGTGGAACGGAAATGGAAGATTTATGGGTTAACAATTGATTTATGACGCTATTTACATGAAATTCACCCAAAACAGCAACCCCGAGACTGCCAACACAGTCTCGGGGTTGTTATAAAATCAGGAGACAATCAATCAAACACGGGGTAGCCGTTTTTCAGGCTTTCATCATAAATCGCGCGTTCGCCGCCGATGAACTTGGGGCGGACACGGGCGACCAGCACGATGGCCTGACCAATGTGGTTCTGCTGGAGACGGACGGGGACGGCTACCTTCTTCAAATGCATGCCGATCAGCGTGCCGCCGATGTCAAGGCCCGCGTCGGCACGGATCTCCTCCAGGGCCACGGGATGGCGGAAGCTATGATAGGCGGCGGTGGCAAAGGAGCTGCCGGCCTTGGGCTGGGGCATCACATTGACGATCTCGCCATTAGGGACGGCCTCGTGCTCCACGATCAGGGCGCGGTTCAGATGCTCGCAGCACTGGGCGGCGATGTAGACGCCCATGGGGGCGAACACGCTGTTCAGGCCCTCGAAGATGGCGTTTGCCACCTCAGGAGTCGACCAGCTGCCCACGTTGTGGCCCACTACCTCGCTGGTGGAGCAGCCCACCACCACGATCTGGCCCTTGTGGAGCTTTGCGGCTTCGGCCAGTTGGCGGGCGGCGTTGGCGGATTCCTCCTTCACCTGTGCCAGAAGGTCTTTATTCTCTACGTCATGAACGGTTCCTGCCATAAAAAACACCTCATTTCAACGTATTGGAAAGCGCTTTGCGAACGCACTGCCACAGGCTGTGACAGTGCGTCCGATTTTTTTATTATTATACCACAGTTACACTTTTTCTGCAATACGGGTCTTTTGGGTGACCTTCAGCAGCACGAAGCCGATGACCAGACCCATGGCGGCCTGCACCAGATTGCCGGGGATGCTGGCGGCGGCGCCGATGCCCTTGCCCAGCAGCAGACCGGCATAGCCGAAGTAGCCCACCACCATGATGATCTCGCCCACCACGCCGCTGACGATGGCGGCTACGTTGGTGCGGCCCATGGCGTTGAAGATCAGAGCGGCCACCAGCGCGTCAAGGCCCTTGATGATAAAGGTGCCGGGGGCATAGTAGCCATAGCCGGACAGCAGGTCGGTCAGCATGGAGCCGATACCGGCGGCAGCGCCGCCATACCACGGGCCCAGCAGCCAGCCGGACAGCAGCACGAAGCAGTCACCCAGGTTCACATAGCCGTTCATGGGGGAGGGGATCTGGATCACCATGGTGGCCACATAGGTCAAAGCGGCCATCAGAGCGCTGACCACCAGTTTACGAATTTTTTTATCAGACATTGTTATTGCCTCCTTGCATTTCTTGCTGGAGTGTATTATAGTATTCTTTGGTATTATTAAAATATCCAAAATGAGACAAAATGTGCATACCAGATGGAGGGCGAGGCCATGCTGACCTACACCTTTGAAAAAAGCAGCGGCGTGAGCTTATATGAGCAGCTTTACCGCCATATCAAGAGCGATATCCTGTCCGGTGTGCTGGCGGCGGGGGAGAAGCTGCCCAGCAAGCGGGCGCTGGCGGCCCATCTGGAGGTCAGCGTCATCACGGTGAAGAACGCCTATGAGCAGCTGATCGCCGAGGGGTACATCTGCGGTGTGGAGAAGCGGGGGTACTACGTCATGCGCATCGACCAGCCGCTGACCGCCGCGCCGTCCGCTGCGGCGGAGACCATCGACGAGCTGCCGGAGCGCCAGTGGTTCATGGACTTCGTCACCAACTCCACCGCCGCCGAGTACTTCCCCTTTGCCACGTGGACAAAGCTGCTGCGGCAGACCATTCTGGAGCAGGACACCCGGCTGCTGCGGCCCACGCCCTCCACTGGCGCGCTGGAGCTGCGGCAGGCCATCGCGGACTATCTGCACCAGTTCCGGGGTATGACGGTGTCGCCCCGGCAGATCATCGTGGGGGCCGGGACGGAGACGCTGTATACCCTGCTGATCCAACTGCTGGGGCGGGAGAAGTGCTACGCCGTGGAGGATCCGGGTTACAGCAAGATCGGCAGCATCTATCGCAGCAATCAGGTGCAGCTGCGGCATGTGGCGCTGGACGAGAGCGGCCTTTCCTGTCAGGCGCTGCGGCAGACGGACGCCGACGTGGTGCATATCTCGCCCAGCCACCACTATCCCACCGGCATCGTCATGCCTATCGCCCGCCGCCATGAGCTGCTGCGCTGGGCCGACGAGGGAGAGGGGCGGTACATTCTGGAGGACGACTACGACAGTGAGTTCCGCTTCGTGGGACGGCCCATCCCCACGCTGTTCTCCGACGACGAGCACCAGCATGTCATTTATCTCAACACCTTCTCCAAGACCATCGCGCCGTCCATCCGCATCAGCTATATGCTGCTGCCGCCGCGGCTGCTGGAGGACTATCGGGAGAAGCTGGGGTTCTACTCCTGCACGGTGTCCAGCTTCGAGCAGTACACGCTGGCGGAGTTCCTGTCACGGGGCCACTATGAGCAGCATCTGAACCGGATGCGCAAGCGCTATCACCAGAAGCGGGACGCGGTGATCGACTGCATCCTGTCCGGGCCGCTGGCGGGCCGTGCGGAGATCATGGAGCAGGACGCGGGGCTGCACTTTCTGGTGCGGCTGGACACGGCGCTGCCGGATGAGGCGCTGCGGCAGCGTGCGGCGGAGCGGGGCTTGCGGCTGGCGCTGCTGTCGGACTACTACCGCCATGGCGGGGAGACGCCCCACCATGTGTTGGTGGTGAACTATTCCGGTATCGAATTGGAAAAATTACCTCAGGCGCTGGCGCGTCTGGCGGAGATCATCAAGGAGTGATATTATGTACGACGAACTGACGAAAGAGGACATTCAGAAGATGCAGGAGGAGATCGACTATCGGGTGCAGCAGCTGCGGCCCAAGCTGATCGAGGACGTGCAGACGGCGCGGGCCTTCGGCGATCTCAGCGAAAATTTTGAGTATAAGTGCGCCAAGCAGGAGAAGAACCGCAACGATAGCCGCATCCGGTATTTGCAGCGGATGATAAAGACCGCCAAGGTCATCGGCGACAAGTCTGCGGAGGACACGGCGGGCCTTTATGACACGGTGGAGATCCTGATGGAGAACACCGGACGCAGCCGCACCATCCAGCTGGTGACCACCCTGCGGCAGGACGCCCTGAAGGGCTGGATCAGCAAGGAATCCCCCGTGGGCCGGGCCGTTATGGGGCACAAGGCGGGGGATCGGGTCTATGTGGAGATGGAGAACGGACGGGGGTACTATCTGACCATCCAGTCCATCACCAAGGGCAGCGACGACGGGTCTATCCCCATCGGCAGCTTTTAAGGAGGAACGGCCATGACCTTGCAGCAATTGCGGTACGTCACCGCCGTGGCGGAAACCGGTACCATCAGCGGCGCGGCCAAGGCGCTGTTTATCTCCCAGCCCAGCCTGACCGCCGCCATTCAGGAGCTGGAAAAGGAAATGGGCATCACCATCTTTCTGCGCACCAATCGCGGCGTGGTGCTGAGCCGGGAGGGGGACGAGTTTCTGGGCTATGCCCGGCAGGTGCTGATGCAGGCGGAGCTGCTGGAGGAGCGCTACGGGGCGCAGTCCCAGCACAAGCAGCAGTTTGCCGTGTCCGCCCAGCACTATAACTTCGCGGCCCGTGTGTTTGCCCGCGTGGTGCGGGACATGGGCGGTGAGAAATACAGCATGACCTTCCGGGAGACCACCACCTATGAGGTGATCGAGGACGTGGGGCTGATGCGCAGCGAGGTGGGCGTGCTGCTGATGACGGAGCAGAACGCTCCGGTGCTGCGGCGGCTGTTCCGGGAGTATGAGCTGACCTATACGGAGCTGGTGCAGAAGGATGCCACCGTGTATGTGGACAGGAACCACCCGCTGGCGGGCCGAGGTGAGGTGACGGAGGAGGAGCTGGTGCCCTATCCCTGCGTGACCTTTGAGCAGGGAACCCACAACGCGGTGTTCTTCTCGGAGGATATCTCCATGCCGGCGGTGACGCCCCGGCACATTCTGGTGCGGGACCGGGCCACCGCCAACGACCTGACCCGCGAGATCAACGCCTATCAGCCGGGTATCGGACTGGACGACGAGGTGTCCCGCACCGTCTATCAGTCCAGCATGCTGTATCTCAAGCCCCGCAAGCAGGTGAGTCTAGGGTATATCGTGCGCAATCACATGCTGCGCAGTCCTATGGCGCAGGCATATATTCAAGCCATGGAGGACTATGCGGAGAAGTACAAACAGTCTAATATGACATAGGTTTGCCCTATAACAAACTTAGTTTTCACGTATTTTACAAATGGCAAAAGCTGTAGTATCATCATATCTGTAAAGAGCAAAACGCAAAACACAACAATACAGAAAGATGAAAGGAGTTTTTGCTATGAAAAAGACAACTGCTGTGGTGCTGGCCCTGCTCCTGACATTGGTGGTGCTGGGCACATTCGTTTCCATCCTGACGGGCTGGTTCAATCCTGTGGTGAAGGTCACGGGCCTTCTGCTGGGCTATCTGATGTTCGCCGATCTGGCGGTCATCTGCGGTTTGATGGCCGGCGCTTACAAGGCATAAGAAAGCAAACTGCTTATCCATTTATTTTCTCTCTCAACCTCTTCCAAAGCGAAAAGCGGCCGTGCAGTGCACGGCCGTTTTTCGCGTGGGGGATGAATATCTGGCCTCCTTGTGTAAAGGGGGCTGTCGAGCGTAAGCGAGACTGGGGGATTGTCAACCCCACCGTCGCGGCTTGTGCCGCGCCACCTCCCCTTACACAGGGGAGGCTTTGGGGCCTGCGTCCCTTACACCAGCTCCTCGAAGCTGCGGATGCAGCGGTGGCACACCGCCTGCATCTCGTCCCATGCGACGTGGAAGAATTCGTCGTATACGCCTACGACGGTCATTCCGGCGGCGCGGGCGCTGCGGCAGGCGGCGATGGAGTCGTCAAAAATGGTGCAGTCCGCCGCGTCTACGCCCAGCAGCTCTGCCGTGCGGCGGTAGATGGCGGGTTCCTTCTTGTCCATGCCCAGCTCCTGCGCGAAGTAGATATGCTCAAAATAGGGCTTCAGGCCCAGATGCTCCAGCGCCGCGTGACAGTGGGCGGGAACGCTGGAGGTCAGGACGGCCATCCGCTCTCCGGCGGCCTTGCACTTTTCCAGATAATCCACCACGCCGGGCTTTACCGGCACGCTGGTGGTATAGAGATCGCCGGCCATCTCCATCCACTCGGCCATGATCTCGTCGGTGGATTCGCTGAGATGGCAGTACTCCTTGGTGAAAATCGCGGCCTTGGGGAACACGGTGTGGGCCACGCCCTCGTAATATTCCCGTGTGTAGGGCAGGCCCCGCTTGGCCAGAAAGGCGGTGTCCACGTCCCGCCAGATGCCGTTGGAGTCGATGAGGGTGCCGTCCATGTCAAAAATCAGCATAGGGGTTCTCCTTATAGGTTGGTGGTATAGAAGCGCCACGGAAAGTCTACGGCCTCCTGCGCGTAGTCGATGCCGATGCGCTTTCCGGTGTGGATGATGAAGGGGCGGGGCGGCTGGTGGGGCAGGCCCGCGTCAGACAGGGAGGTGCAGAGGAACAGCTCGTCGCCCGTGGTCAGGTCGAGGCCGTTCTGGCGGCGGTCAAGCCCCAGGGCGCGGCAGCATTTACCGGGGCCGTTCAGCAGGTTCTTCCGCTGGTAGGGCGTCAGCTCGTCGGGGGCTTTCCCGTACCGCAGGCGGCAGATGGCGTCCAGCCCGTGTACCGGGGTCAGGCCCCGCAGCAGCACGGCGGAGGGCTCGCCCTCCGGCTCGGTGACGAAGTTCAGGCAGCAGTGCATGCCGTAGATGAGGTAGATGTAGGCGTGGCCCGGCGGGCCGAACATGGTGGCGTTGCGGGAGGTCTTGTGATAACCGTAGGAGTGGGCGGCCTTGTCGATGGCGCCCACATAGGCCTCCGTCTCCGTGATGCGGCACACCAGCGGCTCTCCCTTGTACCGCCGCACCAGATAGCAGCCGATGAGACTGCGGGCGATATCCACCGTATTTCCCGTATAAAAATTCCGACAAAGTATTGCCATTTTTGCCCTCCGGTGGTATGCTAGTTGAAGTTTTTATGTATTTTATCACGATTTGCGTGAAATTACAAGAAAAAGGGAGCGTTGCCGCAATGCCTGTGTACAACTATAAAAAGGGCCTGACCGCCATGCTGGGGTGTTTCCTGATCTGGGGCTTCCAGCCGCTGTACTGGTATCTGTGCGGCGGCATGGATACCTTCTTCCTGATGGCCAGCCGTATCGTGTGGGCGGCGGTGTGCTGCGTGCTGATCCTGTGGATGCAGGGCAAGCTGCCCCAGCTGGCGGCGGCCTTTAAGGATAAGCAGGTGCTGAAGCGGGAGATCCCGGCGGCGGTGTTTCTGTTTGGCGACTGGATCGTATATCTGTGGGCGGTGCAGAACGGCCGTGTGCTGGAGTGCTCTCTGGGCTATTACATCCAGCCGCTGGTGGTGTTCGCCTTCGGCGCGGTGATCTTCAAGGAGAAGATCTCGTGGCGGCACTTCGTTATCATCGCCATCGTGGTGGTGGGCATCGTGCTGAGCACCAGCGGCTTCGGCGGTGTGCCCTATGTGACCATCGCGCTGGCTACCATGTTTGCCATTTATGCCGCCATCAAGAAGAGCCTGACCATCGATTCCATCGTCAGCACCACCATGGAGATCATCATGATGGTGCCGGTGGCCATCGTGTTCGTGCTGTGCTGCCGCATGGGCGACAACGGCATGGGTAGCCTGACGGTGGTGCGGCAGCTGCTGCTGATGGGCTCCGGCGTGGTGACGGCGGTCCCCATGCTGTTCTACGCCATCGGCGTGCGGAACCTGCCCCTGATGACCACCGGTATCTGCCAGTATCTCAGCCCCACGCTGGCCATCTTCTGCGGCATGATAATGGGCGAGAGCCTGACCAAGGAGAAGCTGGTGAGCTTCTGCTTCATCTGGGCGGGCGTGATTTTGTACACGCTGAACAGCATCTATGAGGAGAAGAAGCGCAACAAAACCGCGGCGTAAGGAGGAGAACCAATGAATATTACAGTCTATTTAGGCGCCAACGAGGGCAACGACCCGGCACTGGGCCGGGCAGTCCGCGAGCTGGGACAATGGATCGGCGGAAACGGCCACACGCTGGTCTACGGCGGATCAAAGACCGGGCTGATGGGCGAGATCGCAAAAAGCGTTCTGGATGCCGGCGGGAATGTGACCGGCGTGGAACCGCAGTTCTTTATGGATGAAGGCTTCCAGTATGACGGCCTGACGGAGCTGATTGTCACAAAGGATATGGCGGAGCGCAAGACGAAGATGATCCAGCTGGGCGATGCCTTCATCGCCTTCCCCGGCGGTACCGGTACGCTGGAAGAGATTGCGGAGGTCATGTCCAAGGTATCGCTGAAGCAGCTGGACGCGCCGTGCATCCTCTATAACCTGAACGGCTACTATGATGACTTGAAGGCGCTGCTGGGGCATATGATCGAAAAGGGCCTTTCCTCGCCGGAGCGGCAGGAGGGGATCTACTTTGCGGAGGATCTTGCGCAGATCCAGACGATATTGGAGAAGAAATGAGGCAGCAGCCTGCGGCACCCGCCGCGGGCTGCTGTTGCGTGGTGGGAGAGGGAATGGTATAATAAAACCGGCGTTGATACGCCGGACAGTCGTGTCTACACCGTGAAATGCGGCATTTCTCGCTTTGTGTCGTGTTCAAATGATGCGGCTTATGCCATACTGACAGCGAAAGGAGGGCATCCGTATGGATCAGATCAGGGTCGGAACATTCCTGAAAGCGCTGCGGAAGGAGAAGAAGCTGACGCAGGAGCAGCTGGCGGAGAAGCTGAATGTGTCCGGCAGGACGGTGTCCCGCTGGGAGACCGGAGCCAACATGCCGGATATCGGCATGCTGGTGGAGATCGCTGATTTTTATGACGTGAGCATCCCGGAGATCATCAACGGAGAAAGGAAAAGCGAGAGTATGGATCGGGAAACCAGAGAGACGGCAGCCGCGATGGCGGAATACAGCCAAAATGAGGTAAGGACGGGAAAACGAAAGATATTGGGCATTTTGCTGTCGGCGTTCGGCCTGTTTATCATAGTGTCGGCACTGATGATCTTCCCCAGCGACAGCAGCTGGGGCGGCATTTATGCCACGCTGGGCAGCCTTCTGCTGGTGGCCGGAATCTATTTCCTGATCCGGCCAATGGTAACGAAGCGCAGCCTGCGCATAGGCATCGTTCTCGGCTGCATGGTGCTGCTGTTGGGGGCCTTTTCGCTGTTCGATTATGTTGCGGTCTCGCAGTTCGGACAGGTACCCAGATTCCGGTATGAGACGCAGTATGATTCGCGTGCCGGGGATCGACTGGTGCATAAGACGCTGTTTTTTACGGCGGTGCAGGAGTACCCCGGAACAGAGCAGGAACGGGTCTATATTGTGCGATAGAAACCCGCCGCGGGCTGAACTGCTCCCCGTCAAGAGGGACAATGAAATAATATAAAAATTTTCTCAGCTG
>CAVHYW010000078.1:0-9045 GCA_963640475.1 bacterium
GGAGGGCACATACTCCCGCCATGTGCGCAGCCAGCCGTCGATGACGGCGCTGTACTCCTTCGTCTCCGGCTTCTCGTAAAAACGCTCCGGCGCCGTGCAGGGCCGGGCCTTCAGGGTCAGTTCCTTCATATCACATTCCCTCCGTCGGCAGGATCAGGCGGGACGGATACAGCGCGCTGCGCCGTATCTCCACCACGGGGGCCGGCATCTCCCTGTAAAACTGGAACCGGCTCATGGAGGTCGTCACCGCCAGGCGGATGCGGTGCCCCGCCTTGAACACATAGGATGTAGGCTTCATGTCGATGCGCAGCTTGACGGGGCCGTTTTCAAAGGTGGGCCGCTGCACATCCTGTGCGCGGCAGGGGTGCCACGGCAGGCCGATGGTGTCGTAGGGGGCCTGCGCCGTCACCCGGAAGGACGCCCGCAGACGACCGATGGACAGGATGTGCGAGCGCTCCTGCTCGTCCACGTCCAGCAGGAACACGAAGAAGTCGCCGTCATGGCCGGTGGAGGTATAGCTCAGCTCCACCATGGGGTGGCCCGTCACGCAACGATCCGCCGTCAGCGGCGCGGTGGTGTAGGTCAGGCCCTTGCTGACGATGTCCTCGGCGTAGTCCTGCTCCTCCCAGTCCCCCACGGTGTAGTCGGAGACGTAGGTGTCGCTGCCCTCGCCCAGCGGCGCTTCGGGCCGCAGCGTACCCTCCGGGCCGAGGAACAGGCTCTCCGTGCCGGTGCCGGGGATGGGCCAGCATTCCGCAAAGCGCCAGCCGTCCTGCCAGCTTTCGCCGCGGCCCGTCTCGCTGTTGACGGTCTTGTAGTAGATGGGCGGCTCGGCCATCACGCCGTTGTCGATGCCCTTGAGCCAGTAGTCGAAGAAGCGCATGTGCTCCACCAGCAGGTTCAGCTCCTTCTTGTAGCGGGTGTGGTACCACGGGCCGATGATCATTTTCTTCGGCAGCGTCAGGTTGTTGTACATGACCACCGTATCCCGGCGGAACACGTCGTACCAGCCGCCGATGAGATACACGGCCGCACCGCTGCGGTTGATCTCCGGCAGGTGCGTGCTGGCGCTGTCGTCGATCCAGAAGCGGGTGCCGGTGGCCTTGCTGAAGCTGTCCCGGTAGGGCAGGCGGGCGAAGTTATAGTAGGGCAGCATCCGGGGATAGCTCTCGTCCACGGGGATATCCTGCCGGTTCAGCTTGTGCTGCTCCATGGCCCGGCGCATCATGGCGCCGTCCGTGTCCTCGTCCACCGGCACCATCACCGCCGGGTTATCCGGCATGTTCATGTTGGCGTCGCCACCGCGGGGGATGCCGCCCATGGCCCAGCCGTCGAACTTATTGATATCCGTCATGCAGACCACGGCCGCCTTCAGATGGGGTGGTGCCTTGCGTAGCGTCTCCAGCTGGGTCTGGCCGGTGTAGGAGCTGCCGAACATGCCGGTCTTGCCGCTGCACCACGGCTGCGCAGCCAGCCATTCGTTGATCTCCCGGCCGTCCTCCGCCTCCTCGTCGGTGTTGGCGGAGCGACGGAATCCCTCGGAGCAGAACTTGCCCCGGACGTCCGCCTGCGCCACCACATAGCCGTAGGCGGTAAACACTTTCAGCATCAGGTCGGCACCGATCTTCACGCCATCGATCTCCAGATCGCCCACATAGTCGTCTGGCACCTTAGGCGCGGGGCCCATACCGGCGCCGTCGCCGGTGAAGAAGGCGGTGTTGTGGACGGAGCCGTCCGCGTTTTTCATCTCCCGGCCGTAGGGCGTCAGCCGCCAGATCACCGGCAGCGGCTCCTCCGCCAGTACGCCGCCCCGTGTAGGACGGTAATAGGTTACGGCGATCTTCACGCCGTCCCGCATAGTCACATACTGTGAAAACCGGCGGTAGCCGTCATATATAGGTGCGGTGTAGCCCTGGTATTCTCCGGGACGGGAGATCTTCTCCGTACCCTGCGCCGTAAAAGCTTCATAATAGTTTTTCATGGTAGTTTGTCTTTCCTTTTTTGCTGTGTTTATTCTGGCAGATAGGGGAAAAGCCCCTCAGAAATACAGCTTCCCAAGGGGCTTTCTCCGCAAGGGACGGCATCGCCGTCCGCATACTTTTAGAAGGGGAGCATGCCCGTCAGGCCCAGGAACAGCGCCATCACGACACCGACCAGGAACAGGGGCAGCAGGGAGTATTTCAGGTGGTCGCGCATCTCAAGGCCGGCCAGGTTCAGGCCCAGATAGGACGAACCGCTGAAGGGATTCACACCGGCGCCGGCCGCACCGCACAGCAGAATGGAGCCGAACACCTGCTCCGGCGTGAAGCCGAAGGGCGCGGAGATGGCCGCCACGGCGGGGATGACCACGGACATCTTGGCGTTGCCGGTCAGGAAGGACAGCGGCAGACTGAACAGTGCGCAGATGAAGGGCAGGTGGCGGGCGATGGAGCCGCTGGAGGCGGCCACCATATCGGCAAACTCTGCCATGGCGCCGGTACCGTTGATGACGCCCACCAGCACAGACACGCCCAGCATGGTCATGGTGAGGTTCAGCACCATGGGAGCCTGCTTCTTGATGTACTCGCCCATGGCCTTGGGCTTGCGGAAGGTCACGATCATGAGGACGATGTAGCCCATGATGAAGGTCACACTGGAGGGCAGCACGCCGGTCAGCAGCAGAACCATGATGGCCAGCGTCAGCACAGCGCCGAAGATGGCCACGCCCTTGCCGTAGGGCAGGTTCACGGGCTTCTTCAGCTCCTCGCGCAGCTCCGCGTACTCCTCGGCAGTCATGCCGGCACCGTGACGCTTTTCGATGATAGACAGAGGAATCGTCAGCAGGAAGTAGAGCACCGTAGAGAAGATGGCCAGCGGGATGAGGAAGCGGAACACGTTATAGGCCTCCACGCCCAGATAGGCGGAGCCTTCATTGATGGCCGGAGCCCAGGGCAGGCAGATGAAGATACCGCTGCCTAAGCATTCCAGGAACAGCAGCGCCTGACGGCGGATGTGCATTTTCTCATAGACCGGCTTCAGCGGGGGGATGGTGCACAGCGCGGTGGTGGAGCCGGAGCCGTCCAGCTGGGTCAGGATCGTGATCGCACATGTGGCTAACATTACGCCTAGTACGCTATTCTTCAGCACGCCCAGGATCTTGTTGACCAGCCAGACAAATACGCCGGCTTCATGTAAAATGCCAAAGAACATAATGGCAAAAATCATCAGGCACAGCGTACCGCAGATCATGCTGACACCCGAATTGACAAATTTTTGGATCTCGCCAATACTGAAGCCCATCACAAGGGCGGCCACCAGCGGCACACCGGCCAAAATAATACCGGGATGACTGGCGTTAGCTACGATCAAGACCACGATGGTGATCATCATGATGATCGTAACGATAACATTGAATGACATGATTTTTCTCCTCCTTGTTTTTTTGAGTCAAACGCTCATATTGCACGGTGGGGGCTTATCTATACCGTTGTCCACATTATAGGAATAAGAATCCTGGGTTACAATGTACAAAAAGTCCCATTTTACATGTGCGGTTTGCACATGGGCGCATACCTGCATTGCGCTGGCACCGGGAGGCTGGGGACACCCCTTATTTTACCGCAAAAAGCACAGCAAGACAAATTTTGTAAAAAAAGTTGGAGAATGCTGTAGAATGTGGTATGATAACCGCAGATGTGAAAAAATACCGAGAGGAAGTGTGACGATGTTTTCCGCCGCAACGATACGGAACCATCTGGGGGATGCCGTGATACAGGATACCCTGCGCGCGCAGGGCGGCATTGCGTCCCGCCCGTACATCACATTGCTGCTCTGGACGCCGGGGACTATACCTGCCAGCGACACCGTGTATGTCCTGACGGCCGGCGAGTTGGCGACGCTGCCTGACGGGCCCTGTGAGAGCCTATTCCTCTGCGCCTGTGCGGAAGCCCGCGTCGACCTGACGGCACTGTGCGGACGCCTGTCCGTGCTGGTCACGAGTCTGTCGTTGGCAGAGCTGAGCAACCGTGCGCTGCGCCTGCTGGCGGAAAGCCGAGCGCTGGCGGAATCCTATCGGCAGGCTCTGAGGGCGGAAAACCCTCTGCATGTGCTGCTCCGGCACGGCAGCGAGCATCTGCGAAGCACGCTGCTACTGCTCAACGGCAGCTTTTCCTGTCTGGAAGGGGAGTTTCTGGAGCCAGCTCCCGATGAGCCGATACTGGAGCAGCTGCGCAACGGCGGCGCACTGGATCTGGAGAACATGCAGGAGCTGACGGCCCATCTGCAGCCGCTGGCTGTCGAAGACATATACAGTGAATACATTCTGCCCATGACCGGACGGCACTGTCTGCTGCGTCGGATCGTCAGCCACAGTGCACTGATCGGATACCTGTTTCTGCCGGTGCCGGAACCGGAGCGCGTCAATTTCTATCTGGATGAGCTGGAGGAGCTGGCTGTTTATGTACAGCAAGGGGTCACGCGAAATCAGGTGCGCAGCTGCGTACTTGACGGTGCGTTTAATGATATCATACAGGACATACTGTCTGGGAGACTGACGGGGCGCGACCATATTGCAGAACGAACTGCGGTGATTCCGACCTTACGCAATGGCGATCGCTTCCGTCTCATTGTAATTTCCTTTGAAGAAACCGCTCATGATTTGCCTTGGGATCTTTTTGCCGGGCAATTGTGGGATATGTTCCCGTTTAGCAATATCGTACTATATGAGCGCCATCTTCTGGTCTTCGCTAAAGCTTCCGAAGGTTCAAAAAAGGCGTTTGATGAGGATAAGCTGCAAGCTTTTCTGGAGGAACATTGCGCCTTTGCGGGAATCGGTACCAATACAAAATATCTGTCAGCACTGCCCACTATGTACCAGCAATGTGAAGCAGCCATACGTTTTGGCAGTGTCATGCACGGTGATCGGCAGACACGCATTTTCCGGTATGAGGATTACAGTGTATATCTGTTCATCGAGATGTGTGCCAGCGAGCATTTCTCCAGCTTTCACCATGGGCGGTTATATTTTTTGTGCCATCAAGACTTTTTGAATGTGGCGCGATTTGACAGGAAAAATCGAACGGACTATCTAACCGTTCTGTACGCATATCTATGTAATAACTGTAAGGTAACACAAACTTCCCGTGTGCTGTATATGCACCGAAACACTCTGCTCGCAAAAATCGAAAAGATTGAGCAAATAATCGGGAAGAGCCTGGACAACAACTTTCTGCGCGAGCGGCTCTTGTTTTCCTACCACGTCATGGAATACGCAGAGAAATACCTGCATTCCGACATTTTCCCTCAATCGAACATCGACTGAATCACGTAGAAAAGGACGCCCTTCGGGCGTCCTTTTCTACGTGATTCAGTATTTCGATTCAGATCACGCGATTTTCCTTCAGCTGGGCCAACTCCTCAGCGGACAGGCCAAGAACGCCGCCATAAACCTCCTCGTTGCTGCCGCCCAGTTTGGGAGAGCAGCGGTATTCCACATGGTTCTCGCTCATGCGTGGAGCAAAGCCCGGCACCTTCAGTTTGCCGCGGGTGGCGTGCTCCACCTCCACAATCATGCCGCTTTTTGTGTATTGCGGGTCGTTTGTGATGTCTGCCACATCCAACAGGGCCCCGGCGGGAACATCTGCCCGGCCCAGGATTTCCATGGCCTCCTGCTTGGTGTGCTGCGCCGTCCATGCCTTAATCGCAGCATCCAGTGCTTCCTTGTTTACAAAGCGGGACTGCGGGGTGGCGAACCGGGGATCCTCCAGCAGATCCTCGCGTCCGATAGCCCTGCACAGGCTGGTGAAGTGTGCGGAGCCAGGGGAACGTGAGCAGTAGATATGCACATAGTCATTGGGCCCAAAGGGCTTGCAGGGATAGGTATCCGAAGGCGCAACGTCCTCCAGCGGCATGCCGTTGCCCACACGGCGCGGCGGCTTGCCAGTGTTGTAGTATGGCTCCCAACCGGAGCGGGACAGTCCGATGATAAAGTCTTGCATAGCGACATCCACCCTCTGGCCGATACCCTGCCGCTCTCGCTGGAGCAGCGCTGCGATGATGGACATGGCAAGCATGATGCCGGTGCCGGAGTCCGCTACGCTGACGCCGCACTTGATGGGCTGGTCGGGCAGACCTGTGGCTGCCACCATGCCGCCGGTGTGGGTGGCGATGGGGTCAAAGGCCGGAAACTCAGCATAGGGGCTGTCCTTAGAAAACCCCTTCAAGGAGGCAAAGATGATCTTCGGGTTTTTGCTTTTGCATGTTTCATAGTCCAAGCCAAGACGCTCGATAGCACCCGGGCCCATATTCTCCACGATCACGTCCACCTTGGGCAGCAGACCGTACATCAACTCCCGTCCCTCCGGCGACTTTATGTTGCAGGTGATGGACTTCTTGTTCATGTTCATGATGATGAACCCGTAGCTGTCCTCCGTGGGAGAATAGCCGGCATAGCGGCCCAGCTCGCCCTTGCCCGGACGTTCCACCTTCCATACCTCTGCTCCCAGCCATGCCAGCGTCTCTGTACAGACGGTGCCGGATTCAAACTGGGTCAGATCCAGAATGCGATAACCTGTCAGCGGCCCGTTACTCATGTTTATGCTCCTTTCCAATAATACGTGTTTCGATAAATTCCTCCACCAAGCCGGTCATAGTGGCTCCGTTCCATTTCCGCGCATCCACCGGGTCTGCCTTGAAAATCAGCACGGGGATCCCGGCATCTTCCAACGTTTTCTTGATAAAATACGAGCCTTCCACCGCCTGCATACAGTTTTCAGGCACCATGTAGACGACGCCGTCCACCTTGTTATGCAGCGCCTCATGCAGGAACCACTGGGCGTTCCACGGCGGCATATGCAGAAAGTCCTCCATGCCGATGTAGCGGGCAGCCAGCGCCCGCAGCGGATCCTTCTCTACATGATAACGGCGGTAAGCATCCGCGCCCATAGCCAGATACATACTCCACATGAATACCGCGCCGTACTTCTCCTCGAAATTCTGGTAGAAGCCGAAGTCGTGCCAGATGCCGCGTCCCAGCCACATAAGCCGGTACTTTTCGTTGGGAACAGGATACTCGCCCCGTGCCTGAATGCCGCATATCTCTTCGTACATCCGGGCGGCGTGCTCCACCGCCCAGCGGGAGCCGCGCTGCCACTGGGCGGGCATCACGGCGTTGATTGTATCCACCACTGTAACAGGAACGGGCGAGCTGTCTGCCACCATATCGCGGATCTTGCCATAGTACGTTTCCTGCTGGTTGATGTTGTCCATGACCTCTTGAAGCCGGTTGATGTCAAACATTTTCCCAGTCTTCATTTCCAGAAAGCGGATCAGTTCCTTCAATTCTTCCACGGCGGCGTCCAGCCGGTCTGTATCGTACAACTCCTCCCAGCGCTCCGGGGCCAGTTCCCACCAGTTCGGGGGCGTCTTTCGGGCGATGGTGTTCTCCATGGCGTAGAAGGCCGCGCCGTGATTCTGGGCGAAAAGCTCGAAAATCTTACTCTGACAGTCACAGGTCAGGCGCGTGACGGCAATGGTGGGATCCGGCAGGCCGCCCCACGGGCCCAGCGGCTTCCCGTCAGCGTCCAGCGCGTGGTCGTCAGGATCCAAGCTTTCGGCAAAGGCCGTGGCGCAGTAGCTGCACAGGTCGTCGCGGTAGCCGGCGTCCCGCAGCAGGCCGTAATACTTGCGGGTCATCTGCTTGGCGCCGCAGATAGCCGCCCACCACTGGTTGACCACAAAGGGGATGTCCATGGCCCGGAATATCTCCATGGGCACGTCGGCGTTGAGGTAGGCGAAGTCCTCCCCGGCGGCCACTCTGTCCCGCAGGCCCTGAAACCACTCTTTCTGATAGGCGCTGGCCTCGGCGGTGGCCCGCAATCGTTTGACGGCTTTCATCGTCCGCCCTCCTTCCATTCGCTGACAAAGGCCCGCAGCCCTGCATCCAGATCTTCGTTCTTTTCGATGGGGTACTGCATTTTCGCCATGTGCAGCGACGCGATACCCTGCTGCTCCAGCGACCGGCGCTGGGAGGGATAGTCCCAGCTGCCGGAGTCGTCATAGATGTTGGTGTAGAACAGGACGGCGTCGGCAGCCGTGGCGGCCACGGCTCTGTCCAGTGCCGCCACCCGCTGGGAGACGAAGGCTTTTTTGCTGCTGAACTCCCGCAGCATGTAGCGATCCACCACGGCGCGGATGACGGGATAGTCCATGGGAAAGTCCCGCTCATAGAACCGGTCGCCCCAGTCGTGATCCTCGCCTACAATCACCGCACCGGCGTTCTCCAGTTTTTCATAGAGAACTGTATCCTCCTGTGCGCTGCCCGTGACAAACATGCGCAGGCCGGTCAGTTCCGGCCATGACTCTGCAGCGGCGGTGACCTGCCGTACCAGCTTGGCGTGGCGTCCACGCTCCATGAAGAAGGCGGAACCAATGATGACCAACGCCTCGCTGCCGGTGATGCGCACCTGCTTACCCCGGCGGAGACGCGCCATATCCCGCAGGGCGGCGCGATCCTCATTACATAGCTGCGCGGCAGCACGTATGGCATCCTCCGTCAGCGGTTTTTCGCTCCATTGCGCCAGCTGCTCCATGAACAGGCGCACAATTAGCTCGTTGCGCTCCTGATGCATCCGGTTGCGGGTAAACAGCCAGTCAATGAATGTCAACTGCGGAACAGGTACTTCCGGCTCGGAACGGCGGATCTCCCGCAGGTAGAGGAAGATACGGATAATCATATCCGTGGAATTAGAGATGGCCAGTGCGTCCAGCTGTCGGCAATATGTGCCGTCCGTCAGCTTCTCAAACTGACTGCGCACCACCGGATCGAATGCGTACTCCAGATATTTGTCGGCGAGCTTCAGCGGCTTATACGAATCAGCGTACACCTGCACAGGCAGAAAGCCTGCGGCAATCGCCAATTCATCGGGCACATCGAATCCAAGCTTTCCGAGAACCTTTCCGCCGCCGGCACGCCAGCGGGCAGCCTCTGCGTCCCTGTTCTGATAAATTCGGTACAACTCCGCAAAAGCTGGGTTATTCAATGCGGTTTCACGAATACTCATAGGCCTT
>CAVHYW010000079.1:0-8934 GCA_963640475.1 bacterium
AGCTGGTGGGCGGCATCGTGCTGCATCAGGGCCGCATCGCCGAGATGAAGACCGGTGAAGGTAAAACGCTGGTGGCCACGCTGCCCGCCTATCTGAACGCGCTGACCGGCAAGGGCGTCCACATCGTCACCGTCAACGACTATCTGGCCAAGCGCGACTCGGAGTGGATGGGCAAGGTACACCGCTTCCTCGGTCTGACCGTGGGCCTTATTATCCACGACCTTAACAAAGAGGAGCGGCAGAAGGCCTATCAGGCCGACATCACCTACGGCACCAACAACGAGATGGGCTTCGACTACCTGCGTGACAACATGGCCATCTATGCCAGCGAGCAGGTGCAGCGGGGCCACAGCTTCGCCATCGTGGACGAGGTGGACTCCATCCTGATCGATGAGGCCCGCACCCCCCTTATCATCTCCGGTCAGGGCGACAAGTCCACCCAGCTGTATGACATGGCCGACGCCTTCGTCCGCCGTCTGAAGCGCTTCACCATCGTGGAGACCGACGCCAAGGAGGAAGAGGATCCCAACATCGACGCCGACTACATCGTGGACGAAAAGGCCAAGACCGCCACGCTGACCGCCCGCGGTATTGCCAAGGCCGAGGAGTTCTTCCATCTGGACAATCTGGGCGATCCGGAAAACAGCACCATCTCCCACCACATCAATCAGGCCATCAAGGCCTACGGCACCATGAAGCGTGACGTGGACTACGTGGTGAAGGACGGCGAGATCATCATCGTGGACGAGTTCACAGGCCGTCTGATGTATGGCCGCCGGTACAGCGAGGGTCTGCATCAGGCCATTGAAGCCAAGGAAAAGGTACAGGTGCAGCGTGAGAGCAAGACGCTGGCCACCATCACCTTCCAGAACTACTTCCGCATGTACAACAAGCTGTCCGGCATGACCGGTACGGCCCTGACGGAGGAAGAGGAATTTGCCACCATCTACAAGCTGGATATCGTGGAGATCCCCACCAACCGTCCCATCGCCCGTATCGACTATGAGGACAGCGTTTATAAGACCGAGAACGGCAAGTACCGCGCCGTCATCAAGCAGGTGAAGGAGTGCCACGCCAAGGGCCAGCCTGTGCTGGTGGGTACGGTCTCCATCGAAAAGAACGAGCTGCTGGGCCACCTGCTCCAGCGCGAGGGCATCCAGTGCAACCTGCTGAACGCCAAGAACCACGAGCGCGAGGCCGAGATCGTGGCGCAGGCCGGTAAGTTCGGCGCCGTCACCGTGGCCACCAACATGGCCGGTCGTGGTACGGATATCATGCTGGGCGGCAACGCCGAGTATCTGGCCAAGAACGACCTGCGCAAGGCCGGTCTCTCCGACGAGCTGATCGCCGAGGCCACCGGCTACGCCGAGACCGATGATCAGGAGATTTTGGATGCCCGCAAGCTGTTTGCCGAGCGGCTCCAGAAGCACAAGGAGGAGATCGCCGGTGAAGCCGATCGTGTCCGTCAGGCCGGCGGTCTGTTCATCATCGGCACCGAGCGGCACGACTCCCGCCGTATCGACAACCAGCTGCGCGGCCGTGCCGGCCGTCAGGGCGACCCCGGCGAGACCCGGTTCTACATCTCTCTGGAGGATGATCTGATGCGCCTGTTCGGCGGCGAACGGATCACCAACATGATGGAGCGGCTCAACGTGGACGAGGATATGCCCATTGAGAACAAGCTCCTGACCAAGTCCATCCAGCAGGCCCAGACCACCGTGGAGAGCCGCAACTTCCAGACCCGTAAGTCGGTGCTGGAGTACGACGACGTGATGAACAAGCAGCGCGAGATCATCTACGGTCAGCGCAAGCAGGTGCTGGACGGCATGGACGTGAAGGACACCATCATGAACATGATGTCCACCGCCATCACCAATCAGGTCAATTCCGCCTTCCTGTCGCAGCCCCATATTGACATGGCCCAGTGCAAGGAGCTGCTGCGGGGCGTGGAGGGCATCTACTTCCCCAAGTACACCGTGAAGATCACCGAGGAGGAGCTGCCCTCCCTGACCGCCGACGACCTGTCCCAGCGGTTCATCACCGCCGCCGCCGACTTCTACGAGAAGAAGGAGCAGGAGTTCACCTCCCCCGTCATGCGTGAGGTGGAGCGTGTGGTGCTGCTGCGGGTAGTCGACGAGTACTGGATGGAGCACATCGACGCCATGGACGATCTGCGTCAGGGCATCCGTCTGCGTGCCTACGCTCAGACCAACCCCGTTGATGCCTATAAGAAGGAAAGCCTTGAGATGTTCGAGGAGATGATCTCCGCCATTCAGGAGGAGACCGTCCGCCGTCTGTACAGCGTCCGCATCCAGCGCAACGAGGAGATCAAGCGCGAGCGGGTGGCCAGCGGCATGACCGAGAACGTGGGCGGCGACGGCACCGTGAAGAAGCAGCCCAAGAAGGTGGTCAAGATCGGCCGCAACGACCTGTGCCCCTGCGGCAGCGGGCTGAAGTGGAAGAAGTGTGACTGCAAGGAGTATCACTCCTGACCCCATAAGGCCAAGACCTCATATGACCCAAACCGGGCGGCGGCTGGTGCCGCCGCCTTTCCCCTCTCTTTTCTGTCATTGCGAGGAGCGAAGCGACGTGGCAATCCGTTCTTCTTTCCACAAAGAGAAATACGGATTCCCACGCCAGTGTGCGCACTGGCGTGGGAATGACAGGCGCTTTTTTAAGGAGGTACTATGTTCCACACCAACACCAAAAACGGCATCACCTATCTGACCGCCGATACCCTGTCCGGCGTTTGCCACGGCTTTTCCACCCGCACCGGCGGCGTATCCCCCGCGCCGTGGGACAGTCTGAATCTCGGCGTGGGCCGGGGCGACGAGCTGGCGCGGGTACAGGAGAACTACCGCCGGTTCTGCGCCGCGCTGGGCACAGACGTGAACCGGGTGGTGCTGTCCAAGCAGATACACGAGGATGTGGTGCGCCACGTCACCGAGGAGGACATCGGTAAGGGCCTGTGGCGCGACCGGGACTATCCTTCCGTGGACGGCATGGTCACCGATGTACCCCACCTGCCGCTGGTGGTGTTCTCCGCCGACTGTAATGTGGTGCTGCTCTATGACCCCGTCCGCAGGGCCATCGGCGCCTGCCATGCCGGATGGCGCGGCACGGCGCTGGGCATCGCCGGGAAAACGGTGCGGGAGATGCAGCGTCTTTTCGGCTGCGATCCGGCCAACATCCGTGCCGCTATCGGCCCTGCCATCGGCCAGTGCTGCTTTGAGACGGACGGCGACGTGCCGGAGGCGCTTCGTGCCGCGCTGGGCAGCGAGGCCGAACCGTATATCGCATGGAACGGCAGCAAATACCACATCGACCTGAAATCCGTCAACGCTCTGTGGCTGCGGAAGGCCGGTGTCACACAGATTGACGTCAGCGGCGACTGCACCGCCTGCCGCACCGACCTCTACTGGAGCCACCGGAAGCACGGCGGAGACCGTGGCAGTCAGATCGCCATGATCTCACTGGAGGATCCGCTATGAAAAAACGCTTTGCGGCGGCGCTGCTGGCCGCGCTGATGCTGTTCTCCCTTGCTGGATGCGCCAGCTGGGATCCGGGTACCTATTCCAACGACCCCATGAGCGAGCTGTACGACTACTATCAGCCCGACGCGCCGGAGGAAACGCCCGCCCTTACCGCCTTTGTGCTGCCCTGTCTCAGCGGCGTAACGCTGGACCCCATCACCTGTCCCGACGGCATACATCTGACGGTGGCGGCCCTGCTATACGAGCCGCTGTACCGCCTGACGCCGCAGTTTGAAGCAGAGAACGTACTGGCCCAGAGCGAGAGCTACGATGTCGAGACCTTCACCTATACCATCCGTCTGCGCAGCGGCGTCCGGTTCAGTGACGGCACGGCGTTGACGGCGCAGGACGTGGCCGCCACACTGCTGCGGGCCCAGCAGTCCCCCCGCTATGCCGCCCGGCTGACGGACGTGGTCTCCGTCACCGCCGCAGGCAGCGACGCCGTGACCATTCAGCTGGCGCAGGACCGCCGGAGCTTTACCTCCCTGCTGGATATCCCCATCGTCAAATCCGGCACAGAAGCGTCTGCTACGCCCACCGGCACCGGCCCTTACGCCAGAGAGGACGATACCCTGCGGCAGAACACCTTCTGGTGGCGCACGGCAGATCTGCCCTTTTCCGAGATCGGGCTGCTGTCCTATAAGAGCGAGGAGGCCGCGGCCTATGCCTTTTCCTCTCATGACGTGCAGCTGCTGGCCTGCGACCTGACATCCGCCAACGGGAGCATCGCCTCCACCAGCGGCAGCTATACCGACGCAGATACCACCATTCTGCAATTTCTCGGCTTCAATATGTCCCGCAAGCTGTTTCAGGACGAGAACATGCGGCAGGCCATCGGCATGGCGGTGGATCGTGCCGCCATCGTCAGCGCCTACCTGATGGGACACGGCGCAGCGACTCAGTTCCCCGTGCATCCCGCCAGTGAGCTGTATCCCCGGTCGCTGGAAAGCGCCTATAACGCCGTCGGCTGTGCCGCCGCCATGGCGGAGCTGAACATGGCCGACGGCGAGGGCGTCTATGACCTGACGCTGCTGGTCAACAGCGAGAACAGCTGCAAGGTCGCGGCGGCGCAGGAGATTGCGCAGGCGCTGAATCAGTATGATTTTAACGTTACCGTTCGCGCGCTGGATTGGGACGAGTACTTGACCGCCCTGTCCGAGGGCCGCTTCGATCTGTACTATGGCGAATGTAAGCTGACGGCGGACTGGGATGTCTCGGCGCTGCTGGCCACCGGCGGCAGCCTGAACTACGGCGGCTGGGCCGACCCGATACTGGACACGCATCTGGCCGCCTGCCTTACCGCCAAGGACACTTACAGCCGCTCCACTGCGCTGGAAACGCTGTGCCGCCGTCTGCGTTCCCAGACGCCCATCGTCCCCATCTGCTTCAAGCGCACCTCCGTGCTGCTGCCCAATAACGCGGTAGACGCCATCACCCCCACCGCCGCCGATCCCTTCTATCAGCTGGAGAACTGGCACGTCAACTGGGACACGGCGGACACGAAAACGGATACAAAAAACTGAGTCGGCTTTTGCCGACTCAGTTTTTTGTAATTGTTCTTAATACGTCCGGATCACGGCGCTGACCTTGCCCAGAATGGAGGCGTTGCGCCCGTCAATGGGGCTGTACGCATCGTTCTCCGGCATCAGCCACACCTGACCGTCCTTGCGCTTCAGGCGCTTCACCGTAGCCTCATCCTCGATCAGCGCCACGATGATCTCGCCGTTGTGGGCCTCGCGCTGCTGATGCACCACCACCAGATCCCCCGGCAGGATACCGGCGTTCAGCATGGACTCACCCCGCACACGCAGGGCAAAGTACTCGCCGTCCCGCCCGCCGGTGTCGAAGGTCAGGTAATCCTCAATACACTCCTGCGCCAGAATGGGCGTGCCTGCCGCCACCGTGCCCACAATGGGCACGCGGCCCGCCGGAGGCTCGACCTCCTCCACGGAAGGCTCCGCCGTGACAGCGGCCTGCGGGGCGGAGAGTGGTTTTGTCAGCGTGATGGTACGGCCCTTACGGCCCGACTTTTTGATCACGCCCAGTTCCTCCATGTGCTTCAGGTGAAAATGCACCGTGGACGGGGACTTCAGTCCCACGGCGGCGCCGATCTCACGGACAGAGGGCGGATAACCCTGCTCCACCAGTGTCCGCGCAATATAATCATAGATCTTCTGCTGCATTTTGGTCATCTGCGCCATATGCCACTCCTTTTCCCATCGGTGCCTATACGATCACACTTAGTATACCACACACCATTCCAGTTTGCAACATTTGTTCTAAAATAATTTTTCAATTTTTGCTTGCTTTTTGGCCTTGACTGTGGTAGTATAAATTTTACTGTGATAGGTATGTCTGTCGTTTGGACAGGCATGAAATAGTTTTGGAGGGTGTTCCGTTATGATTCTCTTTGTTACCATTCTGCAGCTGATCTCTGCTTTGGCGCTGATTTTGGTCGTGCTGTTCCAGTCCGGTAAAAGCCAGGGCCTGTCCGGCACCATCGGCGGTATTGCTGATTCCTATATGGCCAAGAGCAAGGCCCGTTCTCTGGACGCCAAGCTGGCCAAGGGTACCAAGTGGCTGGGCGCTGTGTTTGTCGTTCTGACGCTGGTTCTCAACTGCATGATCGCTGCCGGTCTGTAAATCGTATCTGTTACCAAAATATCCCGATGCTGTACGCATCGGGATACTTTTATTTTGCCTGTCGATAGGTCGCACCGCCCTCCGGCTGAATGCCTCGCAGGGCAAGCAGCTCCGCCACCGTCACGAACCGGTAGCCCTGCTGCTGTAAATGATCCACCGCCTGCAAGGCCGCCGACACGGAGTTGAGATACCGGTCATGCAGCAGGATGATATCCCCATCTCCGGTGTCCCGATAGATGATGTCCAGTATCTTCCCCGCGTCCTTGCTCTTCCAGTCCTCCGTATCCACCGACCAGTTGATGATGGGCACTGTCAGGGCGCTGCTCTCCTCCTCAGACAGCAGGCCGTAGGGCGGCCGCACCCAGTAGTCCCCCTCTCCCAGCAGTTCCTGCAGCAGTTGGTCATTTTTCCGCATATCCTCTGCCGCTTCTTGAGCGTTCAACTGATCCAGCGCCTTATGGTCGTAGGAATGGTTGCCCACCTGATGACCCTCGGCGGCCATGCGCGTCACGATATCCGGATCCTTCACCACCTGACAGCCCACCACAAAGAAGGTGGCGTGAACGCCCCGCTCCTTCAGACCGTCTAGCAGTTGGGGCGTGCAGCGGGGCGACGGGCCGTCGTCGAAGGTCAGGGCCACATATTTGATATCCTCCTCCACCTCCGCCGGACTGTCGGCGGCTGCGGCTCTTTCCGGCAGCGACGCGCCAACGCAGGCCGCCAGCAACAGCAGCGCTGTCAGCAACGTGCAGATCCTCCGCTTCATCCCATCACCTCCCCACAGTATATGCGGAGGATGCAGGCAAACAGAACAGGGCAGGGAATCTTCCCTGCCCTGTTTCTTTATTCACCAGTCACGTTTTGAAACACGTCCGTAATGTCCACCCGTGCCTCGTAGTACATTTCATTCTGTGTGACATAGCCGTAGAAGGACAGATAGGCCTCCGTCACATTCTCCCAGCCGAAGCCGTCGTCGGAGTAGCCGTATTGCCAGCTGCTGTCTCCCATGTTGTTCTCGTACCAAGTGTAGGTAAGCAGCTCCCTGCCGTCCTCATACCGGACATACAGCTCCGGCGTCCAGGTCGGCTCCTTCTCCCAATGCACTGTCGCCAGCAGCTGCTGCTCTTCGTCGATGCCGACGGAATCCACCCACACCGGCTGGTCATCCAGCACAAACTGCTCACCCGGCGCGTAGTAAAATACATAGTCGTCGGTGATCTCCTGCGCAGGTTCCTCGACCCGTACCGGAACGTCGGGACTTCTCTCAGACGTATGCGCTCCGATCGCGCCGATCAGTCCGGTCACCACGATAAACACCGCCACCAGCCCCACGGCCAGCCCGACAAGCTTTCTGGTGGTCAACACCCCGCCGCCGCGGACGGTCGGCTCGTCGCTTTCGTGGGCGACCTCATGCTCATAGCAATCCTTCCGCTGCCGGTTGGCGGCGCTCTGCCGCTGGAACTGCTGCTCGTTCAGCAGCTCCGCGTTGCCGTCCTTATCGAAGTCCACCCGCATGCGGCTGGACGGACGGTTATACGCGCCGCAATGGGGGCACAGGTCACTCTCGTAATAGCTGTACCGCTTGCCGCAGGACTTACATTTGATGTTTGCCATGATCTTCTCCTTTTAACTCGCGATAATTGTGATGAAGATGAACACGATGGCCGCCACCAGCAGCAGCGTCTTTTCGCCGTCCGACATCTCGCCGTCCTGATTTCTTCGGAAGTAACCGCTGAACCGCTTTAGCTGCTCCATCAGCTGTTGATTATCCGATCCGGGGATACGCACCTGACGGGCGGCATCCTCGTGACATTCCTTCTGCTCATAGCAATCCTTCCGCTTCCGCCCCGCCGCGCTCTGCTGCAAAAACTGCCGTTCGTTCAGCAGCTCCGCGTTGCCGTCCTTGTCGAAATCCACCCGCATACGGCTGGACGGACGGTTATATGCACCGCAGTGGGGGCACAGGTCGCTCTCATGATAGCTGTACCGCCGCCCGCAGGCCTTGCATTTGATGCTCGCCATCGTCGTTTCCCTCCTTTATCGACACCACGCTTCCAGATCCTCGCTCAATGGGAAATACGCCCTGAACCGGTCAACGATCTCTTTCTCCCGGCTGATCAGCAGTGTATAGCAGCTGTCCCATGGCACGATCTCAAACCGTGCCAGCGGGTTCTGTACCTCGATCGGCAGCCGCCACAGTGCATTGTTATCGCGGGCGTTGGGCAGCGGGTATTCCAGCACCTGCTCCTCTGTGACAGTCTTATCAAAGGCGGACAGCACGGCCCATATCCACTGGGGGTCATGGTATTCCCGCTGTAATGCCATCAGCTCGCTGCCGCACATCCAGCAGTAGTTGTACTGCAGCTCCGGAATATCCACATTGCACTCGCAGTCGGTGATCAGCCAGTTATAGTTCTCCTGAATATTCCCCAGTGCGGCAAAGACTTTGTCCAGATATGTGAAGCACGCCTCACCTTTCTCCAAAATCGCACCATAATGCATCATCGTCTATCCCTCACTTCTTATACAAAGTATGCCATACAGCAACGGTATTGTCCAGCAAGTTGAAGTTGCATTTCGATTTTTTCACCAAATCTGCCGCAACTTGAAGTTTACATACCGTGGGGGCCGACGTCCCCGACGGCCCGATCTCATATTTTCAGTATAGCACATCCCCTGCCGCTTTGGCAACGGTGAGGGGATGTTTCGCCCTCCGGGGCGAGTTACTTTTGCCCTTGGCGGCAAAAGTAACCAAAAA
>CAVHYW010000080.1:0-8901 GCA_963640475.1 bacterium
CACGAGCCGAATCCCCATTGGGAACGCCTCAGACGGCACATCCCGATAGGTGAAGGTTCCGAAGGGAGTTTCATACTTCTTTTTCTTTTTCTTTTCAAAGGTGGCGCAGGTAACGGCATATACCGCTTCGGGAATCAGCCCGTAGCGGCTGAGGGCATATTCAAAGGAAATGTATGAAGGTCCGTAAATACTGCCCGCAAGCAGGTACGCAGGAGCGTTCCGGTCAGTTTCATATAGCCCCCTTGTAATGGGAAAGCACTCGCCTCGCTCCGCCATACGCGCGAGCTTTGACTTCGGAGAACCGTATTCCTTCAGTTCCTCCAATAGCATTGCTGTTGTCTTTATCATATTTTCACCTCGCAGTCTTATTATACGCAACTGTCAGGTGAAAATCAAGCGTTTTCAGAAAAACAGCGCGAAAACTCCCTGCTCATTCTGTGCGTTTTCCGTGGATGTTACGCACTCGAACGGACATTTTTGTAAAGAGAAGGGCAAACCGCATCTATTGAACATTTTTGTGGGTACACGCATTTTGTCCAACAATGCGGCAGTGCAGACAAGCGATAAATCACCATCTGTTTCCCAAAATCAATATTTTTTCGATTTTGGGAAATAGAATCGCGGAAGCAAAACGGGAGCGACCCGAAAGCCGCTCCCGCCGCATCCGCCTTATTCGTCCGTGTCGAAGTCCGGCACCAGCTCCAGCGCTGCGAAGTCCTCGTCGGTGATTTCGCCCAGCTTTTGCAGGGCGCTGTCGGTCAGCTCCCGCAGCTCGGCTTCGTCCTCGTCCAGGTATCCGCGCATTTCGGTGAGGGCGGCAATCAGCCCGCTGCGGCTGTCGCTCTGGTAGATGCACATGAGGTTCATTTCATCGTTGGTAAAATTCATCATAGCAGCTCTCTTTCCGCGCGTTTTGAACGCGCTGTCTTTTTCGGCTCGTTGACGGGAGGACAGAGCTTTGCCAGCACGGAGGGCTTCTTATCCTGCCCATGCGCCTGCGCCCGTTCCCCCTGCTCCCGGTGCGCCGCCTGCGCCAGCTCCATAAGGGAGATGGGCTTGCCGGACTTTGCCTGTTCCTCCAGCTCCGCCACGGTCTGCTTCGGCCCGTTGTTGATCACGCCGTCGATCATGCCGTAGTCGTCCTCCATGGCCATTTCCGCATTTTTCAGATAGTTCTCCGGCTTGAGAAAGCCCGGCAGCTCCTTGAAGCCCTGCGGCTCAACGTAATGACAGGATACCACGCCGTTCTGCTTCAGCGCCACGATGTCGCTGACGGACAGACTGTGGCCGCGAAAATCCTCCTGGCGGCGGATGTTGAAGGTCTCATACAGTGCGTCCAGCCTGTCCTGGGTATCGCCCCCGCGGTCGAGACTGCCCGCATAGACAGCGGCGTAATTCTCCTTTTCAATGGAAAGCCCCTTCCGCTCCAGATACGCGGAGCTCATGAAGCGAAGCAGCGCCGTGTCGCCGCTGTTCCGGAGCTGGTAGATGGCAAAGCTGTCGGCAGGGTTGTCGAGAAACGCCTTTTCATAGTCCCGCGGCGCAAAGCGTTCTTTGACCGCCTCCCATTCGGCAGCTTCCACGCCGAAAATGCCGTCAAAGCTGCGGATATCCTCCGCATCGAAGGCCATGGCTTCGGTGTTGTCCGTATGGAGCATATACACGCTTACATCCCGCTCCATGAGCTCCAGCGCACGCTCTTTTGTCAGCGGCAGCATATTGGAATCGGTGTAGCCGTAGGCGTTCATGCTCTCCACGGAGATGGCAGGGTCGGGGACGCAGCCGTTGTCCGGCGCTGCGACCGGCTCCGGCTCCTGCACGGCGATCTCCTGCACAGGCTGGGCGGCAAGGCTCTCCGTCTCCTTATCAAGCCCGCGCTCCTTGCATATTTCTGCGTAATGGCGGTCGATATCCGTAATCAGGGAGGATGAGGTTCGGTTGATGGTCTCCAGCGATGCGCGAAGCTCGGTCAGCTCCCTGTCCTTTGCCCAGGTCGCCAGATACCCGAAGCTGTTTTCGCCGGTCTCAATGCCGTAATAGGCGCAGACGGCAAAGGAGATGCTCTCCGCCTGAATCTCCTCGGCGGCGCGGGAGAGCTTTGCCTTTTCCGGGTACTGTGCGTGCAAAAACTCCTTCACGGTCTGCTCGCCGCCCGTGAAGTTCAGCCCGTCCTCGCCCAGATACAAAAAGCCCTGCTCCGGCAGCTCAATGGGCGCTGCGGCAATAACGGTTGCCGCATGGTTCACCACAACGTGCTCCTGAATGGTCACGGGCAACCCCGGATCGTAATCCGAGCCGCGCAGGTCATATACATACAAGCCCTCCGGCAGCTTATCCCGGTCGATGCGCCCGTTGGAGAACAGCGCGGGCTTGCCGAACAGCTCGACCTCCTGATATTTTTCTCCGATTTCGTCCTTATTGTGGAGCTTGGAGTGTGCGATCTCATGGACGGCGGCGCAGACCGTCTGCACCTCGCTCATGCCTTCTCTGAGTACGATGCGCTGTTTGTCCACGGAGAAGTATCCGTCCATATTCTCCGCCATCTTTTCAAAGGAGATGGGGACGGGCGCGCTGCGGCGCAGAGCTTCCATGAAAACCTCATAGTTCTGCACGTCCCCCGTAAGGTTCGCCGCCAGCTCCGGCAGGGGCTTGCCCACAGTCTGCTGCACGTCGAATACCACCACGGGCTTGTACATGGGGATCTGCACCGTCTTTTCCTCCATGAGGATATCGCCGTTCTCATCTCGCAGGGGGAGTCTGGTGTCGGGGTCTAACTTCTGCTGCTCGATTTTCTTCTTGAAGGGCGTGGGGGCGATGATCTTAATGCCCTTTTCGCCCTTTTTGACGCTCCTTCCGAACTGGTCGCGCCATTTGTTGAAGCCCGCCACATGGGTGGCGTCGGGGCGCTGCATATAGATGAGCATGGTGTTGTTGACGCTGTACTTGTGAAAGCGGCTCATGGTGGCAAGGTACTGCTTGTATTTGTCGCTCTCAAACAGCTCCTTTATGCCCGTCTCGATGCTGTCGGTGATGTCCTTGAGCCGTTCCTTGTTGGTCTGTTTTTCAGCCATTTCGTGCATACCTCCTTCGGGTCATGGTAAAAACAGCGGCTCCCGCAGGGGAAGAAACCGCCCGCGCGGGAGCCTGTGAGGGTCACTTGGTGAAATCCAGCTTGTAGGAGGAACGTGCGCCGTCGTCCTCCAGCACGATGAATGCGTCGTAGGTCTTGCCGGTTTTCTCGGAGTAGATACCGCTGGCGTAGGCGCGTCCCTGCGTCAGGAGCGAGGAAGCCATCTTCTTTGTCAGGCTGATCTTCTTGGCGGCGAGGAAGCGGTTGTCCCGCCACAGCCCGAACTTGCAGCTCCGTCTCTCGCAGAAATAGCCGTTTTTGCTCTCCGTGACCTCTGCGCCGCAGCGGGGGCATTTGCCCACAACGGGTCTGCCGGAGGGGAACAGCACCTCTGCGCCGTCCACAGGCGCAGCGTCCCGAACCAGTGCTGCGACCATATCGCAGATGCCGGCGAGGAACTCGTCCGCGCCCAGCTCGCCGCACTCGATCTCCTTGAGGCGGTGCTCCCATTCGGCGGTCAAAAGCGGGGACTGGAGCTGTTCGGGCAGCACGGTAATGAGGGAAACGCCCGCTTCGGTGGGAACGAGGCGTACAGATTTTTTCGCCTTTCTGCGCTCCGCAAAGCCTGCGGATACCAGCTTTTCAATGACCGCCGCCCGGGTCGCAGGGGTTCCCAGCCCGCGCCGCTCCGCAGTTTCCGGCATATCCTCCTTGCCCGCCGTCTCCATGGCCGACAGAAGCGTATCCTCAGTGAAGTGTTTGGGCGGGGTCGTTCTGCCCTCTTTTACCGCGCAGGAGGAAACGGGAAGCGACTGTCCCTCGGAAAGCTCCGGAAGGGCCTTGTCTGTCAGCTCCGCATCCGCATAGGCTTTCCAACCGGGCTGAATCACCGTTTTTCCCTTGGCGGCAAAGGCGTTCCCGCCGCAGTCCAGCTTTGCCTCGGTCTCCAGATAGACGAAGGGTGCGCTGACCGCCATAAGCACCTGACGGGAAACAAGGCGCAGCAGCTCCCGTTCGCCTGCGAGCAAGGTTTCCAAATCCGTTTCGCCCGCCGCCATCGTGGGAACGACGGCGTGGTGGTCGCTGACCTTTTTGCTGCTGCACACCTGCCCCGAACAGACGGCTGCGGGCGGCTCCGCGCCGCAGACGCCCGCACAGCACAGCGCCAGCGCGTTTACGCCGCCCTCCATATCGTCGGTGAGGTAGCGGCTGTCGGTGCGGGGATAGGTGCAGAGCTTCTTTTCATACAGGCTTTGCAGATAATCCAGCGTCTGCTGCGCCGTGTACCCAAGCAGGCGGTTCGCATCCCGCTGGAGCGTGGTCAGGTCGTAGAGCGCCGGGGCTTTCTCCGTCTTTTCCGTCTGCACGACGGAGGTAACAGCGGCGGTTTTGCTGTTGCAGTCCCCGGCAAGCCGCTCCGCCTCAGCCTGCTCCTTCATGCGCCCGCCTGCGGCGGAGAAGCCGTCAAAGTCCAGATGGACGGTATAGAAGGTCTCCGGCTGAAAGGCATTGATCTCCGCTTCCCGCTGCACCAGCAGCGCCAGCGTGGGCGATACCACGCGCCCCACGTTCAGGGTGCGGTGGTACATCACGGAAAACAGTCGGGTGGCGTTGATGCCCACCAGCCAGTCCGCCTTGCTGCGGCAGAGGGCGGAGGCGTAGAGGTTGTCGTACTCCGCGCCGTCGTGGAGATCGTCAAAGCCCTGAAGGATTGCCGCATCCTCCATGGAGGAGATCCAGAGCCGCTTCACGCGCTTGCGGCAGTTGTTGAGCCGATACGCCGTGCGGAAGATCAGCTCGCCCTCGCGCCCGGCGTCGCAGGCGTTGACCACTTCATACACATCGTCCCGGTGCATGAGTGTGCGGAGGGTATTCATCTGCTTCTGCTTGTCCCGCGCCACGGTGTACTGCCACGTCTCCGGCAGGATGGGCAAGTCCTCTCTTCGCCATTTGCCGTACTTTTCATCGTAAGCGTCTGCGTCCGAAAGCTCCGCAAGGTGTCCGAAGCACCAGGAAACGAGATAGCCGCCGCCCGAAAGAAAACCGTCCTCGCGCCTGACTGCACCAAGAACGGCGGCGATACTCCTTGCCACGGAGGGCTTTTCACACACAACCAATCGGTATCCGTTCATATTCCTTTATTCCTCCTCATCGCTGATATCAAAATCATCCGGCGCGTCCCAGCCCTTTGCCCGCAGGAACTCCTTGCGCAGGGTGTTGTTCCCGCAGTCCTCGATGGCCTTCTCCACATACAGGTCGCAGTTTGCGTAGCTGTATTCGTCGAAATAGTATTTGAAGTCGTAGTAGATGGATTTGACGGGCTTGGGGGTGCGGAGCAGCGCCTCCGCGTCCCCGCAGCCCGCTTCCACGGCTTTTACGATCTTCTGCCGGATGAAGTATTCGAAGGCTTTCTTGCCGCCCCGGTATCCGGGCTTTTGGGAGAGCGCCTGCCGGATGAAAAGCGCCTGCTCGCGCTTCATGATCTGAATAAGCCTCTCGCGGGGAGACAACTCCATGGGCGATTCTGTGCTGACAGTCTGTGTCACTTTTCTTCATCCTCCCCGACGTCCGTCTCGTCCTCGGCTTCAAACTCGTAATCCTCATCTTCCTCATCTGCACCGTAGTCGTAATCGTCCAGGTCGTCCGCTCCACGGGTGTCGGACTTGGGCTTTCGGAGTTTGAACCAGTACAGCGCTCCGCCACCCAGCAGAAGCAGGAGGACGACCACAACGATCCCTGCGCCGCCGTTGCTCTTTTCGGGCGTATCCTCCGCAGGTGCAGATTCAATGGGCTGGGACGCGGACTCTGCCGCTTCCTTGCCGGAGCACTCGCTCATATTGGTTCTGCACACCTTGCACTCCGTGTTGATCGCGCCCACGGTGCATTTGTCCGTGCAGGTGCAGGCGGGGACGATGCTCTCGCCGTCCTCGGTCAGCGCCAGCAGGTCGGACTCGTCCACCAGATTGAGGAAATGGACGTTCTCATTGCCCTTGTCGTCCCGGTCAATGACCAGATAGAAGGTGTTGCCGCCCTTGGTCTCCACGGTAATGAACTGCTTGCCCGCGCCGGAGGCGGAGCCGATGTCGTCAACAAGCGTCAGGTTGCCGTCCGGGGTCAGGGGCGCGGAGGACGAGCTGCCGTCAGCGGCGCAATATTGCAGCAGAATTTCCAACAAACTCGCCATATCCGCGTCGCTCTCATTGTTTCCCGCAGAGGTACTGAGAACTTCAAGGTATTTGCCGCAGACATAGCCGGTCTGCTCCGGGACGACTACCTTGTACCAGCCGTTGCTTTCCTCCAGCACCTTCACTGCCGTGCCGTTCAGCAGATGCCCGATCACGGTGTAGTCCGTGCCGGGGCCGGTGCGCAGGTTGAGGTAAGAGCTTACGTTGACGACCTTTCCGGTCTGCTCCTGACTGGCAGGAAGCGTCCAGCTCTGATCCCCGATGGTCACGGTATGGCTTCCATCTGCGTTCTCAGCCACATTTACAGTCAGGGTCTCTTGGTTTTCTGCCTGCTCTTCGGCCTGCGATGCGCTTTCGGACGCTTCGCCGGAGTCGCCGTAGGCAAGGGCCGGAACGGAAAAAGCCGTCATGCAGAGCACGACGGCGAGCGTTGCGGCAAAATTTCTCCATTTATTCTTCATTCGCATGATCCTCCGTTTTTCTGTATTCGTCGGGCAGCGCCGCCGTGGGACGCTTTTCCAGCATCGCCATCAGCGCCGCAAGCTGCTCGATGGTCAGCCCGTTCTCGCGGACGATGCCCACGATATCCGTGTTTTCCAGCTTCAGGATCTGCTCGTCCAGGGCTTTGAGCCGTGCGGTCAGCGTGGTGAGCTTTTCCGCCAGCTTCTCGCGCTCCTGTCGCAGTTTTTCAAGTCGTGGGTTCATAGCTTCCTCCTTTTAGTGTTGATATGGTTGTTATTAAGGTAATCTGCCGAACTGGAGAAAATGGCTTCTCCAATAGCTGGTGTCGATGCTCGTGTACTGAATGGGGTCGCCGCAGTGGATCATCATATTATTGCCCACATAGATGCCCACATGGGACGCGCCCGTGGTGTCGTAGGTCTTTTCAAAGAAAATAAGGTCGCCCGGACGGGCGCTCTCCGGGGAGACGTAAGCGCACATGCCCCGCAGACCCTCCGCGCCCAGCCTGCCGAAGCTCCAGTGCAGACCGCAGTTGTTGTAGACATACGAGACAAAGCCGGAGCAGTCAAAGGAGGTGGCGGGCGAGCTGCCGCCCCAGATGTAGGGGTAGCCCAGATACTTTTCCGCTTCCTCTATAATGGCGGCGAACTGTTCGTCCGCCAGCGCCTCCGGGGGTATTTCGTACTTCTCGTACTCGGTCTGGTAGTAGCGGTTCACATACGCGGAGCCGGAGAACAGGTCGGGCCGGTTGCCCAGCGTGCTCATATACACGGCGTACATGGAGAGCTGATCGTGGGACATGATATGCACCGGCACATGGGAGAGGTTGAAGTTCTCCAGCGTGACCGTGCAGATATACCAGGTGTAGGGAACTTCCACCTCGTACTCGTAGCTTTGCAGATCGCCGTTTTCGTCGGCGTAATAGCCAGTGCGCGTCTCGGTTCGGTATCTGGTCTCCGTGGTGACGGTCTCCGTTAAGATATACTGCTTTTCAAACAGCAGCTCCAGAATGCCGCCCACTTCGTTGATCGTCCATTCGCCGCCCTTGAGGGCGGTGATTATGGAGATGAGCACATAGGGGTCGTGCTCGATCTCGTCCAGGTCGAAGTGGTATTCATCGTAGTCGTGGGTGCTTTCGTAGCTGTCCAGGTATTCCCGCAGCTCGTCCTCCATGGTGCAGTAGGCGGCTTCCGCCGCCAGCATATCCGCATCCTCCAGCGGGTAGGTGGAGGACACGATGCCGGATATCCCGCCCTGAAACAGCGTGGAGCAGGAGGAAATGCAGGTCATGAGCAGCAATACTGCGGCGGCGATGCCGCCCACAACGAGGAAGCCCTTTTTGTGCCGGACAAAGAAGCTGCCGGCCTTTTTCGTATCCTCGGCGGCGCGTCTTGCCGCCTTTGCCGTGACCTCGGACGCCTGTGCGGTGTGCCTTGCACCGTTTCCCGCCTTTGCGGCGGCATACTCCTTTTTAATGGCCTGCTTCTGCTTCCAGCGGGAATAGGGGTTGGAAGCCCTGCCGTATTCCTGCTCATATTGCCTGTTCAGTGCCCGGAGATTGGCCTTGTCTGCGGCGGCTTCTGCCTTATCCGCCCTGCGGAAGGGCTTTTCCGCATGTGAGCGGTGCGCCGACTCTGCGATGCGCCAGGTGCGCTCCGCCGTCTCGGTCAGGGTGTTCGCCGCCTCCGCACCGGGGTTGTCATCGCCGTCCTCCCGGAGCTTGCGGTGGACTGCGCTGCGGACGGTATCCAGCGGCGCTTTCTGTACGGCATGCGCCAGCTTGGAGGGCGGACGCTTTTTGTCCACCTCCTCAAAGAAAAGGCGCGTTGTGACCCTGCCGCTTTCGGCATCCACAACGCGCTCCTTGACCTTTACGGTTTTCAGGGAGATTTTCGCTTCGGCCTTCTCCAGCTTATCCGCTGCCCTGTCCGCCTTGCGGACGACGCGCTCCATCTCCGGCAGGGCGCATTCTTCCTCGGTGAAAATCAGCCGTGGCGAACGTTTTGCCATATTCATCACCTCAATTTTCGCTTACCTGCTCAGACAACTTGGTTGTGATGATTTTATACAGCTCCATATCCCTGGGGAACCGGTCTACGAAGGGCAGGATCACGCTGCCGTAGAACAAGAGCCCCTCGCCCTCGGCGGATTGGGTCACATACGAGAGCTGGTGGGGCGAGATAT
>CAVHYW010000081.1:0-1932 GCA_963640475.1 bacterium
ATCCCCATGATAGGGGAGAAAGTGAGATTTGTCAATGAAAACAACAAAAATCGTGATCAAGAACATGTTCGGTATCCGGGATATGTCGCTGGATGGCGGCTCTGTGGAGATTTCCGGCCCCAAGGGCAGCGGGAAAACCTCGGTGCTGGATTCCATTCGGTATGCCCTGACCAACCGCTCTGACCGGGATTATGTCGTACATAAAGGCGCAGACGAGGGCGAGATCATCATCGAGACGGACACCGGCCTTTCCGTTGACCGCAAGGCCATGAGCGCCAAGTCTGCCGGAACGGTGAAGGTGCGGGACGGCTCCATGCTTCAGACCCGCCCTGCGGAGTTCCTGTCGAAAATCTTCACGCCGCTCCAGTTGAACCCGGTGGAGTTCACCCAACTGTCCCGGCAGGAGAAAAACCGTGTGATCCTCTCGCTAATCGAATTTCCGTGGGACACCAACTGGATCATGGAGCAGTTCGGCGAGATCCCGCAGGGCGTGGACTACTCGAAGCACATCCTTGAAGTACTGGCGGATATTCAGGCGGAGAATGGCATTTACTACCAGTCCCGCCAGAACCTGAACCGGGACATTCGCAACAAACAGGCATTTATCGCCGACATTGCCAGAGATATTCCGTCCGGCTATGACTTTGACCGCTGGGACAGATACCCCGTCGGCGAAAAGTACCGTGAGCTGGAGCGCCTGAAGGATCGGAACAGCCGCATTGAGCGGGCCAGGACCTTCCGGGACAGCTATGACGCGAAAATGCGCGGAATCGCCGGTGAGCGGGACGTGGCGCTGGCTGCCATTGACAGGGATCTGGCCCGTGAGCGCTCTGAGCTGACCGGACAGATCGAGCGGCTTCGGGCCGAGATCAGCGCGGCACAGGAGGAACTGGGCAGTCTGGAGCGCCGGCGGGAGGATTGTGCCGCCGTTGTTCACGCCAAGTATGAGACCGCCGTTGCCAAGCTGGAAAAGGATATGGGGACGGCCAGCGAGTATGCGGAGGCGGCCCCGGAAGATACCTCCGCCTTGCAGCAGGAGCTGGATACGGCGGAGAGCATGCGGAAGCACCTCAATGAGTACCAGCGCATGAGGGCCATGCAGCATGAGGTGGACGCGCTTACGGAGCAGTCGCAGGAGCTGACCCGGAAGATAGAACTGGCGCGGGAACTGCCCGCCAAGATCCTTGAAACGGCAACAATCCCCGTTGAGGGGCTGACGGTAGAGAACGGCGTACCTCTGATTCACGGCCTGCCTATTTCCAACCTGTCCGACGGTGAGCTGCTGGAGCTGTGCGTGGATATCACGGTCAGCAAGCCGGGACAGCTGCAAATCATCCTGATCGACGGCGCGGAACGGCTGGACAAGGAGAGCCGCGACAAGCTTTACGCTAAGTGCAAGGCCAAGGGCTTGCAGCTGATCGCCACCCGCGTGACGGATTCCGATGTATTGGAGGTAACTGAATTATGATGACAAAAGATAATCTGCGTAAGCTGACCGGCGACGAACGTCTGGGGCAGATGCGTGATTCTGAATATCTCGGCGCTGAGGATATCGACGATGATGTGGAGCCGGTGCTGACCATTGATGCCCTGTGGAACGGTATGGTGACGCTCCAGCGCGGCAAGGAAAACAAGGATGTACTTTCTTTCAAGGAGGAGCGTGTTCCTGGCATTATGCAGGTAAGGCCGCTCATTATCAACTCCACCAACCGCAAAACGCTGCGTAAGCTGTTTGGCGACGCAAAGGCGGATACGCTGGTGGGCAAGCAGATCCAGCTTTACATTGACCACAAGGTGCGTGATCCGCAGGATGGCGGGTTTACGGACGGCATCCGTATCCGCCCCTTTAAGCCGAGGGTCAAGAAGGAAGTCCCCGTGCCGCCCTGTGCGGATTGCGGCGGGGCCATTGAAGCGGCGATGGGCAAAGACCCC
>CAVHYW010000081.1:2640-6078 GCA_963640475.1 bacterium
GTTCAAAAAGTTTTCCTCTTGCGAGGCGGCGGCGCTGGCGGAGGTGCGGGGCGAATACGCCCCCGCCGCTTCCACGGCGCTGCTGGTGGGCGGCTATATCGACGCTTATTTTTCCGGTGAGCTGCCGGTGTTTCAGGCCCAGCATCCGGAGATATTCAAGCGGGACGGCGGCCTGAAAGCGGAATACGTCCACGCGCAGGATGTGATCGCCCGGATGGAGGCGGACGAGCTGTATATGCTGCTGATGTCCGGCAGGAAACAGGTGATCCTGACCGGCGAGATCGCGGGCGTCCCCTTCAAGGTAAAGATCGACAGCCTGCTGGACGCCGACACCAGCCGCCGGATCGTGGAGCGGTTCCCGGATACGGCGGCGGCGCTGGGCATGTGTGACGGCGCTGTGGTGGATCAGAAGGCCATGCGGGACATGAAGGATGTATGGTCAGAGGAGGAGCATGCGAAAGTCCCCTTTGTTCAGGCTTACGGCTATGACATTCAGGGCGCTATCTATCAGGCCATCGAGGGCCACATGCTGCCGTTTATCCTGGCGGTGGGCACAAAGGAGGACGCGCCGGACATTGGGGCACTGTACATCCCTGACGGAGAGCTGGCCGCCAAGCTGGCAGAGGTGGAGGATCGCGCCCCACGGTATCAGGCCATCAAGGAGGGCAGGATCGCCCCGCGTCGCTGCGAAAAGTGCGCCTACTGCCGCATGACCAAAAAGCTGCGGGGTATCGTGGACTACCGGGAGGTGGGCGAATGCTGAACAGGACGATGGTACAGGGGCGGCTGGTGGCTGATCCTGAGATGCGCACCACGCAGAACGGTGTGGCGGTGTGTTCCTTCCGTGTGGCGTGGAGCGAGACGTACAAGGAGCATGAAAAGAAGCTGTTCCTTTCTTGCACGGCATGGCGCGGTCTGGGCGAGATGATCGGAAAATACTTCCACAAGGGCAAGGAGATCATTGTGGAGGGTGCGCTGGAGACCGAGGAATATACGGACAAGGAGGGCAACAGGCGGTCGGCGGTCAAGCTGACGGTGGACAAGGCCCACTTCTGCGGCCCGAAGGATGGTTCTTCTTCCGGCGGCTACAAGAGCGCCGGGGGCGGCGTGAACGTGTCCGCCAACGAGTGGGGCGAGGTCGAGGATGATGAGGATCTGCCTTTCTGACGCTGGCAGGCAGATCAGGCAGCAGCTGACCATGCGGGAGGTTGCGGAGCTTTACGGTTTTACCCCGGATCGGAACGGATTTATCAAGTGTCCGTTCCATTCGGGGGACAACCACGGGAGCCTGAAGCTCTATCCGGAGGATCGGGGGTGGCACTGCTTTGGGTGCAATGCCGGTGGATCGGTCATTGACTTTGTGATGAAGCTGTTCGACCTGACCTTTCAGCAGGCGGTCTTGCGGCTGGACAGCGATTTCGGACTGCACCTGACCTATGAAGCGCCGGACAGGAAGAAAACGTCCGCGCTGCTGGAGAAGCGCCGCGCCGAGGCAGCGGAAAAAGCACGGCGTGTCGCGGAGTATCAGGCGCTGGCGGAGGAATACCGGCAGTGCTGGGACACGGTGAAATACTTCCCGCCGGTGCTGCGTGAGGACGGCACCATCTGGGTACACCCCCTATATCCGGACGCCCTGAAGGCGCTGCCGGGACTGGAAGCACGGCTGGATGAATTATTGGAGGCTGGAATTGGATAAAAAAGAGATCGTGCCAAACTGGCACTATACGCTGGAGGATTTTCTGTATACCACGGCGCCCTATGAGGAGCTGGCGGAGTATGCGAAGAATCCGTTTGTCCACCAGCGGATGATAGAAGCCATGTCGCGGTATGCCGCGTCACTGGGTTTCCGGCAGCTGAAGCTGATGTACCGGGAATACGGCAAGGCGGTAAAGGCCAGCAGCGCCGGAGGGACTATCTATGTGGGCGACAATCCCACGCGGTTTGACGGGCAGCCGCTGGAGCTGAACGCCGGAGACTGGGAAGCCGATGACGGCGGAATACGGCGCACCTACGGCGGCGTGGAGTGCGTGGCGTGTCCCCATCCGGTGATGCCGGTGGAGCGGCTGGTGAACATCGACACCGGCGAGGAAAAGCTGCGGCTGGCCTTCCGGAAGGGCACTGTGTGGCGCAGGTGCATTGTGGAGAAGCGGACGCTGGCCAGCGCCAACAAGGTGACGGAGCTGGCGGGGATCGGTATCGCGGTGAACAGCGAAACGGCCAAATCCTTTGTGAAGTACATCGGCGACTTGGAAAACCTGAACTATGAGCTGATACCGGAACGGAAAAGCATCGGGCGGTTCGGCTATATCGCGGGCGAGGGCTTTTCCCCCTATGTGGAGGGCCTGATCTTTGACGGCGACGCCAACTTTGCCGCCATGTTCCAGACGGTGCATGAGCGGGGCAGCTTTGCCAAGTGGAAGGAGATGGCGGCGGAGGTCAGGGGCATGTCGGTAACGGCCAAGATCGTGCTGGCGGCGTCCTTTGCCGCATCGCTGCTGCAGCCGCTGGGGTGCCTGCCCTTCTTCGTACACCTGTGGGGCGTGGATTCCGGCACCGGCAAGACGGTGGCCCTGATGGTGGTCGCCAGCGTGTGGGGCGACCCGTCCGTGGGCAGCTACGTCAAGACCTTTGACGGGACGGTGGTGGGCATGGAGAAAACCGCCGCGTTCCTGAACAACCTGCCGCTGTGTCTGGATGAGCTTCAGCTGGCAAAGGACGCCAAGGGGCGGACGAACTTCGACGTATACCGGTTGGCACAGGGCGTGGGCCGCACAAGGGGCAACCGCGCCGGCGGCGTGGACAAGACGCCCACATGGCACAACTGCATCCTGACCACGGGAGAAAGCCCCCTGACGGGGCAAGCATCCGGCGCCGGTGCGGTAAACCGTGTCATTGATATCGAGTGCAAGGCCGACCGGGTGGTGATCCGGGACGGTATGCGGGTGTCCGGTGCGGTGAAGCGGAACTTCGGCCACGCGGGAAAGGCATTCGTGGAGAAACTGTATGCCGCCGGGGACGACGTGCCGCGGGAGATCACAGAGCGGTATCAGGAGCTGTTCCGGGCGCTGTCGGCGCAGGACACCACGGAAAAGCAGGCTATGGCGGCCGCAGCGGTGGTGCTGGGGGATGAGCTGGCCTGCCGCTGGATCTTCGACGGGACGGAGCAGCCCATCACCGTGGAGCAGATATCGGAGTTTCTGGCGTCAAAGGCGGCGGTGTCCGCCGGTGAGCGGGCCTATAAGTACCTGTGCGACTGGGTGACGCAGAACTCCAACAAGCTGATCGGCAAGTCGGAGACCATGGACGTGCTGGGTGCGCTGGAGGGCTATCGGGCCTATATCATCCGGTCGGTATTTGAACGGGTCTTGCAGGACGCGGGATACTCCGTGGGCGCGACGGTATCATGGCTGAAGCAGAAGTGCCTGATCGAGACGCGGG
>CAVHYW010000081.1:6483-8723 GCA_963640475.1 bacterium
TAGGAGGCGTGACATGGAACTGCGCGATTATCAGCGCGAGTGCATCAAGACCATAGAAGCGCAGCCGCCGGGGTCGTACCTGTGCCAGATGGCCACGGGGCTGGGCAAAACGGTGACGTTTGCCAACATTCCGCGGCATGGCCGCAACCTGATCCTTTCCCACCGAGAGGAGCTGGTGCGGCAGCCGATGAAATACTACGATTGCAGCTACGGCGTAGAGCGGGCGGGAGAACACAGCCACGGCGAGGAGGTGGTGAGCGCCAGCGTACAGACGCTGGTGCGGCGGCTGGAACAGTTTTCGCCGGACGCCTTTGACACCATCATTGTGGATGAAGCCCACCACGCGGCGGCCAATACCTACCGGAAGATACTGGACTACTTCAAGCCACGGCTGACGCTGGGCTTTACCGCTACCCCCAACCGGGGCGACAAGGTGCGGCTGGACACGGTGTTCTCGGATATCATCTTTGCCCGTGACCTGCGGTTTGGCATCCAGAACGGCTATCTGTGCGACATTTACTGCATGCGGGTGGATATCGGTTATGATCTGAGCGCCGTACATACCCGCGCCGGAGACTACGCGCCGGGAGAACTGGACGAAGCCATGGAGGGCACAGCGGACGCCATTGCCGAGGCTTACGAAAAATACGCCAAGGGCGCCACGCTGATCTTCGCCGTCAGCGTGAATCATGCCAACGAGATCGCGGCGAAGATACCCGGCGCTGTGGTGGTGACGGGCGAGACGAAGGACAGGGCGGCCATCATTGAGCGGTTCACGGCGGGAGAGATCCCCTGTATCGTCAACTGCATGGTGTTCACGGAGGGGACGGACATTCCCCGCGTGGAGACGGTGATTATCGCGCGGCCTACCCAGTCTGACAGCCTGTACAGCCAGATGGTGGGACGGGGCCTGCGGCTCTATCCCGGCAAGGAGCGGCTGACGCTGATCGACTGCGTGGGCATCACGGGGCGGGCGTCCATCTGCACGGCTCCGTCACTGCTGGGCATCGACATGACCAACGTGCCGAAGAAGAAGCAGAACGAACTGGAGGGGCTGCTGTTTGAGCTGCCCATGAAGGCGGTGGCGGCCTCGGACTGTCCGGAGAGCTGGATCCGAAACGTGGAGATCGTAGACCTGTGGGCCAAAGAGCAGAAGTACCAGACCCATGACGTGAACTGGTTCAAGCTGCCGGACGGGTCGATGGTGCTTTCTCTGCTGGGGCATGAGCGGCTGGTGCTGTCGCCGCAGGATGAGCTGGGCATGACCCGTATCACACTGGGGGATATGACGTCGGACAAGCGGCCCATGCAGAGTGCGCTGGACAGCTGCTATGTATGGCTCTGTAACCAGCGGAAGGAACAGGCATATATCTGGAACACGCAGGAGGTCAAGCGCTGGGGGCGGAATCCCGCCACGGACAAGCAGCTGACGATGATCCGCCGCCGCTGCAAGGGCTTTGACACGGAGGGCCTGACGAAAGGACAGGCCAGCCAGATCCTGAACAGGCTGATGAACGGAGGGAGAAGATAAAGATGGCATCAGAGAGACAGCATCAGCAGGCGGTTATGAAGTGGGCCATGCAGCCCTCTATACGGGATCGGTGGCCGGAACTGGCACTGCTGCACCACATCAAGAATGAGACCACCGGCGGTGCGGCGGAGGTAGCCGCCGACAAGGCGATGGGCGTCAAGAAGGGCGTTCCCGACCTATGTCTGCCGGTGGCACGGAATGGCTACCACGGCTTGTACATCGAAATGAAAACGCCCAGCGGCAGGGCGTCGGACGCCCAACACTGGTGGGTGACGGAACTGACGAAGCAGGGCTACCGCGCCACCGTATGCCACGGGTATGACGCGGCGGTGGCGGAATTGTGCTGGTATCTGTCACTGCCGAAGGAGGTACGGTGATGGCAGAGGTATCCAGAGTGGAACGAGCCGCCATGCAGGGGGAGCCGATGCCCACGGGGCTGACGTGGCGGGAAGTGACGGAGTATATCGCCCTGCGTGCCCTGTACTGGGGCTTTAAGAACCGCGTGTTCTCCCGCGACGACGCCAGCGCCATGAAGAAGCAGCTGATGGCGGCACTGGATGGGGCCGAAGGTGCGTATCAGTTCCAACGGAAGTGCTGGGACAATGCCGCACGGCGCTATAAGGAGACGGAGAGCGCCCTAAGCGCTTACCGGCTGGAGCGGACGCTGGAACATGCGGATGCACTGGTAGCGGCCTTTGACGGGCTGGAG
>CAVHYW010000082.1:0-8396 GCA_963640475.1 bacterium
ATTTCACTTTCGGGTTTCAGGACGTATCCGACCGCTGTAAAAGCCGGAAAATATTGGTATATCAGGCTTTCAAGCTTTCCTCGACCGCCACGGCGACAGCAACAGTAGCGCCGACCATGGGGTTGTTACCCATGCCGAGGAAGCCCATCATCTCCACATGGGCGGGGACAGAGCTGGAGCCTGCGAACTGGGCGTCGGAGTGCATACGGCCCATGGTGTCGGTCATACCATAGCTGGCGGGGCCGGCGGCCATGTTGTCGGGATGCAGCGTGCGGCCGGTACCGCCGCCGGAGGCCACGGAGAAGTACTTCTTGTCCTGCTCGATGCATTCCTTCTTATAGGTGCCCGCCACAGGATGCTGGAAGCGGGTGGGGTTGGTGGAGTTGCCGGTGATAGACACGTCCACGCCCTCATGATGCATGATGGCCACGCCCTCGCGGACGTCATCAGCGCCGTAGCAGCGGACGTCGGCACGCTCGGTCTCGGAATAGCGGATCTCGCGGACGATGTTCAGCTTGCCGGTGTAGTAGTCAAACTGGGTCTGCACATAGGTGAAGCCGTTGATGCGGCTGATGATCTGGGCGGCGTCCTTGCCCAGGCCGTTCAGGATCACGCGCAGGGGCTGCTTGCGGGCCTTGTTGGCGTTCTTGACGATGCCGATGGCGCCCTCGGCGGCGGCGAAGGACTCGTGACCGGCCAGGAAGGCGAAGCACTTGGACTCGTCGCTCAGCAGCATGGCGCCCAGATTGCCGTGGCCTAGACCCACCTTGCGATCCTCGGCCACGGAGCCGTCGATGCAGAAGGACTGGAGGCCCACGCCGATCATCTTGGCAGCCTCGGCAGCGGTCTTGACGCCGGACTTGATGGCGATGGCCGCGCCCACGGTGTACGCCCAGCAGGCGTTCTCGAAGCAGATGGGCTGGATGCCCTTCACGATCTCATAGGGATCAAAGCCCTTGGCCTTGCAGATCTCGCGGCACTCCTCCACGGAGCCGATGCCGTACTGGGCGAGGACGCCGTTGATCTTGTCGATTCTTCTCTCGTAACTTTCAAACAGAGCCATGATTTCGTCCTCCTCCCTTATTCGTGACGGGGGTCAATGTACTTGACCGCGCTGTCCCACTGGCCATAATGGCCGGTGGCCTTCTTCAATGCCTCGTTGGCGTCGTCGCCCTTCTTGATGAAGTCCATCATCTTGCCCAGGCTGATGAACTCGTAGCCGATGATCTCATCGTCCTTGTTCAGCGCCAGCTTGCTGCAATAGCCCTCGGCCATCTCCAGATAGCGGGGACCCTTTTCCTTGGTGGCGAACATGGTGCCCACCTGAGAGCGCAGGCCCTTGCCCAGATCCTCCAGAGAAGCGCCCACGGACAGGCCGCCCTCGGAGAACGCGGACTGGGTGCGGCCATAGACGATCTGCAGAAACAGCTCGCGCATGGCGGTGTTGATGGCGTCGCACACCAGGTCGGTGTTCAGCGCCTCCAGAATGGTCTTGCCGATCAGGATCTCGGAGGCCATGGCGGCGGAATGGGTCATGCCGGAGCAGCCGATGGTCTCCACCAGTGCTTCCTCGATGATGCCGTTCTTCACATTCAGGGTCAGCTTGCAGGCACCCTGCTGGGGAGCGCACCAGCCGATACCATGGGTAAAACCGGAGATATCGCTGATCTCCTTGGCCTGTACCCACTTGCCCTCTTCGGGAATGGGAGCCGGGCCGTGATAAGCGCCCTTAGCCACAGGACACATATGCTGAACCTCAGTCGTATAGATCATAATGACGATGTTCCTTTCTTTGATTTGAAAATGATTGCCGGGATCCCCCGGAGTTTTTCTACGGTATAGTATAACAGGTTTAAAACGATTTTGCAAGAAACATTCCAAACATTTGGTGCTTATTTGGCAGCCACGAAGCCCACCTTACGCTGCACCTTGCTGAGTGTCTTCTGGGCCAGACGGCGGGCACGCTCGGCGCCCTCCTGATAGACGCTCTCCAGATAGGCCTTGTCATCCATGATGCGCTGGCTCTCCTCCCGGATGGGACGCAGCAGCTCCACCACGGCCTCGCCCACAGCGGGCTTGAAGACGCCGTAGCCCTGACCGGCAAACTCCGCTTCGGCTTCCGCCAGCGTCTTGCCGGTAGCAGCGCAGTAGATGGTCAGCAGATTGGAGATACCGGCCTTGTTCTCCTTGTCGTACTTCACAGCGGTCTCACAGTCGGTAACGGCCCGCTTGAACTTCTTCATGATGACCTCAGGGTCGTCCATCAGGTTCACGCAGCCGTCCGGCAGGGACTTGCTCATTTTGGTAGTGGGATCGTCCAGCGACATGAGCCGCGCGCCTACCTTGGGAATGAAGGCCTCCGGCAGCACAAAGGTATCGCTGTACACGCTGTTGAAGCGCTGGGCGATATCGCGGGTCAGTTCCACATGCTGGCGCTGATCCTCACCCACCGGCACCAGATCCGCCTGATACAGCAGGATATCGGCGGCCATCAGCACGGGATAGGTGAACAGGCCCGCCGTGATATTGTCGGCGTGCTGGGCGGACTTGGCCTTGAACTGGGTCATGCGGCTCAGCTCACCGAACTGGGTATAGCAGCCCAGGATCCAACTCAGCTCCGCATGCTGGGGAACGTGGCTCTGAATGAACATGATGTTCTTCTGGGGATCCAGACCGCAGGCGATATACTGGGCCAGCTGGTTGACGCTGCGCTTACGCAGCGTGGCGGGATCCTGCCTCACGGTGATGGCGTGCATGTCCACGATGCAGTACAGGCAGTCGTACTCGTCCTGTAAGTCCACCCAATTCTTGATGGCGCCCATATAGGAGCCCAGCGTCAGCTCGCCGGAGGGCTGGATGCCGCTGAAAATTCTTTTTTTCGTATCAGCCATTTTTTACCTCACCTTATTTTACGGACACATATCCGCGTTTTTCTTCTCACGTTCCTTATCCTACCACGTTTTGTGCAAAAAATCAATGGAATCCCATGATCGTCATTGACTTTTCCCCGGAAACCCATATAATGTATAAGTAATTTGTCAAAATGCCGGAGGTAATTGATATGGCGATGGATATGAACTATTTTACCCAGATGGAGGAAAAAATTCCCCACGGAAAGGTGCGTACCCGTTTCGCGCCGTCTCCCACCGGCTATATGCATGTGGGCAACCTGCGCACGGCACTGTATACCTGGCTGATCGCCCGTAATCACGGCGGCACCTTCATCCTGCGGATCGAGGATACTGACCAGGGCCGTCTGGTAGAGGGCGCTACCGACGTCATCTACCGCACCATGGCCGAGTGCGGCCTGAACCACGATGAAGGCCCCGATGTGGGTGGCCCCGTGGCTCCCTATATCCAGTCCCAGCGCCGGGACACCTATGGCCATTACGCCCGCCTGCTGGTGGAAAAGGGCGGTGCTTATTACTGCTTCTGCGAGAAGGCGGAGTCCGAGGAGGATTCCGGCGAGTTTGACCGTGCCGCCGACCCCTGCCGCGATATGCCGCTGGAGGAGGCCCTGAAGCGTGTGGAGGCGGGCGAGCCTTACGTCATCCGCCAGAAGATCCCCACCGAGGGTACTACCACCTTCCATGACGCCATCTTCGGCGACATCACCGTGGAGAACAGCACGCTGGACGATCAGGTGCTGCTGAAACGGGACGGTCTGCCTACCTATAACTTTGCCAACGTCATCGACGACCATCTGATGGGCATTACCCATGTGGTGCGGGGCAGCGAATACCTGTCCTCCGCCCCCAAATATGATCTGCTGTACCATGCCTTCGGCTGGGAGGTGCCCACCTACGTCCACTGCTCCCCTGTCATGCGGGACGCCCAAAACAAGATGTCCAAGCGCCACGGCGACCCCAGCTATGAGGATCTGAAGGCACAGGGCTATCTGACCGAAGCCATCCTCAACTATGTGGCGCTGCTGGGCTGGTCTCCCAAGGGCGAGTATGCCGAGCAGGAGATCTTCTCTCTGGAGGAACTGACGAAGGTCTTTGACATGACCGGTATCTCCAAGTCCCCCGCCATCTTCGATATCGCCAAGCTGGATCACTTCAACGCCGTATATCTGCGCGCCATGGAGCCTGCCGCTTTCGCCAGGGTGGCGGAGCCCTACATCCGCCAGAGCGTCAAGGGCGACTTTGACATCGCCGCCATCGCCGGTCTCCTGCAGGCCCGCTGCGAGAAGCTGACGGAGATCCCCGAAAAGGTGGACTTCTTCGATGCCTGCCCGGAATATGGCATCGACTTCTTTACCAACAAGAAATCCAAGACCAACCCCGAGGTCTGCAAGGCCATGCTGGAGGCTGCCATCCCCATGCTGGAGCAGCTGCCCAACTGGACGACCGACGCTATCCACGACAGTCTGATCGCGCTGGCGGAACAGCTGGGCGTGAAAAACGCCACCCTCATGTGGCCGGTGCGCATTGCCGCCGCCGGTAAGCTGGTGACCCCCGGCGGCGCCGTGGAGATCTGCCAGATTTTGGGCCGCAACGAGACGCTGCGCCGTTTGAAGGCCGGTCTCGCCAAGCTTGGTTGATCCCTATGGAATGGCTGAAAAAACAGCACCGCGCCCTGTGGCGGTTCTACCGCGAGACCTTCGGAGAAGCGCTGCTGATGACTGCCGCCGCGTTTCTCATCATCTGCCTGCTGGGCTTCGGCGTGAGCTTGCTCAACAAAAGCATCCCGGAATTTGTGGTGGCCTACTTCTCCCAGATGATACAGGACGGCAATATCGTCGCCGATGACGGCACCATTCATTTCTGGGCGCTGCTGGGCAATAACCTACGGGCTTCCGCTATCAGCATCCTGTACGGTTTTATCCCCTTCCTCTATCTGACAGCGCTGTCGGTAGGCATGAATGCCCTGATCCTCGGTGTGCTGGCGGCCTATTATGTCAATAACGGCGCTTCCCTGCTGATCTACTTTGCCGGCATCCTGCCCCATGGTATCTTCGAGCTTCCGGCGCTGCTGATTGCCTTTGCGCTGGGTCTGCTGCTGTGCCGCAGGCTCACCCAATACATCCGCAAAAATACCAAGGGGATGATGAAGCCGCTGCTGTGCAATATTGCCCGCTGCTTTGTGATGCATGTTCTGCCGCTGCTGGTGATGGCCGCCGTGGCAGAGACCTATATGACCCCCGCCGTTCTGGCGCTTTTCATGTGATATTATCCGCCCCGAGGCGGTGAAAGGAGAATCATACAATGAACGAGAATGTGACACGGATCCCCGACATCTTCGGCAGCATGGTGTTTACCGAGGAGAAGATGCGACAGCGTCTCAGCGCTGACGTCTATCAGGCTTGGCAGCAATGTCAGGCGCAGGGGAAGTCGCTGGATCGTTCCATTGCCGACGAGATCGCCTGCGCCATGAAGGACTGGGCCACGGAGTTGGGCGCGACCCACTTCACCCACTGGTTCCAGCCCATGACCGGCTTCACCGCCGAGAAGCACGACAGCTTTATCACCCCCACCGGAGACGGCCGCATCCTGATGGAGCTGTCCGGCAAGGAGCTGAGCCGCGGCGAAGCCGACGCTTCCAGCTTCCCCTCCGGCGGCCTGCGGGCCACCTTCGAGGCCCGCGGCTATACCGCGTGGGATCCCACGTCCTACGCCTTCGTGAAGGATAAGACCCTGTGCATCCCCACCATCTTCTGCTCCTATTCCGGCAACACGCTGGACAAGAAAACGCCGCTGCTGCGCTCCATGCACGCGCTGGATCAGCAGTGCATCCGCATCCTGCGGCTGTTCGGCAACACCGAAGCCCAGCACGTCATCCCGCAGGTGGGCGCGGAGCAGGAGTACTTTCTCATCGACAAGGAGGACTATCGCCGCCGCGAGGATCTGCGGCTGTGCGGCCGCACCCTGTTCGGCGCCAAGCCTCCCAAGGGGCAGGAGCTGGATGACCATTACTACGGCGCCATCAAGCCCCGTGTGGCGGCCTTTATGCACGAGCTGGACATCGAGCTGTGGAAGCTGGGTGTGTTCTCCAAGACGGAGCACAACGAGGTGGCTCCTGCCCAGCATGAGAACGCCCCCGTATACTGCAACGCCAACATCGCCTGTGACCACAACCAGCTGACCATGGAGCTGCTGAAAACCGTGGCCGAGCGTCACGGTCTGGTGTGCCTGCTGCACGAAAAGCCCTTTGCCGGGGTCAACGGCAGCGGCAAGCACGACAACTGGTCTTTGCAGACCGATACCGGCGAGAACCTGCTGAAGCCCGGCAAGACCCCCAGCCAGAACGCCCAGTTCCTGCTGTTTCTGGCGGCCTTCATCAAGGGCGTGGACGAGTATCAGGACATGCTGCGCTGCTGCGTGGCCTACCCCGGCAACGACCGCCGTCTGGGCGGCAACGAGGCCCCTCCCGCCATCGTCTCCATATTCCTCGGCGACGAACTGACCGCCATTCTGGACTCCATCATTCAGGGCACGGAGTATGTGGATGTCACCAAGCGCCGTCTTGAGATCGGCGTGGACACCCTGCCGGAGATTCCGCAGGATACCACCGACCGGAACCGCACCTCTCCTCTGGCCTTCACCGGCAACAAGTTCGAGTTCCGCATGCTGGGCTCCAGCCAGTCCATCGCCAGCCCCAGCGCCGTGCTGAACACCATCATGACCGAGGAGCTGGAGCAGTTCGCTGATATTCTGGAAAAGGCCGTGGACTTCCAGTCCGCCCTGCAAACGCTGCTGCACGACACCTTTGCCGCCCACCAGCGGATCATCTTCAACGGCAACGGTTACAGCGACGAGTGGGTGGCCGAGGCCAAGCGCCGCGGCCTGTGCAATCTGGGCAACACCGTGGACGCCCTGCCCGCCTACATCGCCGAGAAGAACATCGCTATGTTCAGCCGCCACGGCGTGCTGACCCGTGACGAGCTGGAGGCCCGCTATAACATCCACTTGGAGAACTACTGCAAGGTCATGACCATCGAGGGCAATACCCTGCTGGATATGGCCCGCCGCCAGATCATGCCCGCCGTCAGCAAGTACTCCGACGAGCTGGCCACCGCCCTGTTCCACAAGCAGAATTGCGGTATCCCCCTGTCCGTAAAGATGGAGGAAGCCACGCTGCGGAAGCTGGCCGACCTGTCCGGCAAGCTGTACGACGCCTGCGAAACGCTGGAGCGGGCCATCAGCAAGGCCCCCGCCATGGACGGCGGCATCAAAGCCGCCTGCTACTACCGCGATCAGGTGGACGCCCGCCGCCAGAAGGCCAGCGTCCTCATCAACCAGCTGGAAGCCATCACCGGCGCACAGCACTGGCCCCTGCCCACCTACGCGGATATTCTGTTCTCGGTGTGATATTGTGATATAAAAGCTCCCCGCAACCTGAAGTTGCGGGGAGTTTTTTAGGCTATCAAGAAACCCAGTTCTGTCATTCCGAGGAGCGACGCGACGTGGGAATCCGTATTCTGATAAACGGGAGCGGATTGCCACGCCAGTCTTTGGACTGGCTCGCAATGACAGTCCTTTCCGACAAGCAAACAAATAAGCCGCGGCTTTCGCCACGGCTTATTTGTTTGAGCTATATCATGGTCAGTGATATAAACAGGGGAATAGGGTCTTGGAGGAAAAATTATACCAGAACAGTGCGATGGAAGACCTTCTTGCCTTTCTTGATGATCACACCATCACCTGTAAACTGCTCACAGCCGAAGGTAGTCTCGATAGCGGACACCTTCTCGTCGTTGACGGACACGCCGCCCTGCTGCACCAGACGGCGGGCCTCGCCCTTGGAGGCGGCCAGACCGCACTTCACCAGCAGGCTCAGCACGTCGATGGAGCCGCCGCCGAAGTCATCGTTGGTCAGCTCAGTGGTGGGCATATGCTCGGCATCGCCCGCGCCGGAGAACAGCGCCTGAGAGGCGGTACGGGCCTTATCGGCCTCCTCCTCACCGTGGACCAGCTTGGTCAGCTCATAGGCCAGAATGTCCTTGGCCTCGTTGAGTTGAGAGCCCTCCCAGGAGGACATGGCGTCGATCTGCTCCAGGGGCAGGAATGTCAGCATGCGGATGCACTTCAGCACGTCGGCGTCGCCCACGTTGCGCCAGTACTGATAGAACTCGAAGGGGCTGGTCTTGTTGGGATCCAGCCACACAGCGCCGCTGGCGGTCTTGCCCATCTTCTTGCCCTCGGAGTTCATCAGCAGGGTGATGGTCATGGCGTGAGCATCCTTGCCCAGCTTCTTGCGGATCAGCTCGGTGCCGCCCAGCATGTTGCTCCACTGGTCGTCGCCGCCGAACTGCATGTTGCAGCCGTAATGCTGGAACATGTAGTAGAAGTCGTAGCTCTGCATGATCATGTAGTTGAACTCCAGGAAGCTCAGACCACGCTCCATGCGCTGCTCATAGCAGCGGGCGCGAAGCATATTGTTGACGCTGAAGC
>CAVHYW010000083.1:0-7956 GCA_963640475.1 bacterium
TTCATGATTGACAGTGTTTTTTTATTTCACTGTCTCTCATAAAGGGAGCATATCAGATATGCGGGTTTTCTTTTGTTCTGTCGCAGGGACCGTCAGATGTTGACGCTGGTGTGTTCCTCCAGATCCGGCTTGCTCAGCTCGGTGCAGCGGTCATATTCCACCTTCATCACGGCAGAGATGGTATGGCGGCCGTAATCATCCAGCTTGGCATACTGGGTCAGCAGCTTTTCGGTGTCGTCGGTCAGGTAGAAGGCGGCATCGTCGCCCAGTGCCTTGATCCCCAGCACCTTACACAGCCGCAGCACCGTGTCAAAGCTGGAGCCTCCCACACCGTTGTGCAGCGCGCTGTTCACAGTGGACAGAGGTACGCCCACCGCAAAAGCGAATTGCCGCACACTTTTGTACTGCTTGCCGATCTCTTCGCGGATGATCTTTGTTAGGTTGTCCATGGTCTCCCGTCCTTTTCTTACAGTTTCGGTTGTGCAGTTTCCAATTTTAGGCAAATATATTATACCACTCTTGCGGTTTTTCGCAAGATATAAGATAACATTTAACAGTTTTTTCATAATTTTTCCAAGAATCTTGCTGTTTCGACGTTAGCCCCTGTGGAAAAGCACTTTTATTTTATACGCAGCTGTGTTAAAATATGTGGCGCGGAGGCAAATCGCCTTCACAGGAGGATCATTATGAAAATCATTATCGTGGGCAACGGCAAGGTGGGCTATGCCATCGCCAACTCTCTGGCACAGGAAGAGCACGACATCGTGATGGTGGACGCCAACACCGCCGCCCTGCGCAGAGCGGAAAGCACCATGGACGTGCTGTGCGTGGAGGGCAACGGCGCCAGCATCAGCGTACTGCTGGAAGCCGGCGTCCGCACCGCCGATCTGGTGATCGCCGTCACCAATCAGGACGAGATCAATCTGGTCTGCTGCCTGATCGCCAAAAAGCTGGGGGCCAAGCACACCATTGCCCGCGTGCGCAATACCGATTACCGCCGGGACGAGGAAATGCTGAAAAAGGAGATCGGGCTGGACATGGTCATCAATCCCGATCTGGCCGCCGCGCAGGAGATCGCCCGTATTCTGGCCTTCCCCGCCGCCTTCAGCGTGGAGCCCTTTGCCCGGGGCCGTATCGACATGATCGGCTTTCAGGTCACGGAAAACGACTCCATTTGCGGCATACCTCTGAGCCAGTCCCACCGTCTGCGTCAGGCGGAGGTACTGATCTGCGCGGCGGAGCATCAGGGCGAATACATCATCCCCGACGGTAACTTCGCGCCCGCGGCAGGCGACCGGGTATACATGCTGGGCGCCAAGCCGGAGCTGCAAAGGATGCTGAAGGAGATGGGCCGCACCTGGCAGAAGGTAAAGAAGGTCTCGGTGCTGGGCGGCAGCCGCAGCGCCATGTATCTGGCGTGGGAGCTGCAAAAGACCAACACCAGCGTCCGCATCGTGGAAATGGACGCCGACAAATGCGTGCGCCTGTCGGCCCAGCTGCCCCATGTGCTGGTGATACAGGGCGACGGCACCGACAACACGCTCTTGCAGCAGGAGGGTATCCTGGATACTGACGCTTTCGTGGCCGTCACCAACCGGGACGAGGAAAATCTGCTGATGGCCATGCACGCCCAGCGCAGCGGCGTGCCAAAGGTACTGGCCAAGATGACCCGCCCCAACTACATGGATCTGGTCAACAGCACCGGCATCGACTCCATCATCTCCCCCAAGGATATCATCTCCAGCCAGATCCTGCGGTATGTGCGGGCGCTGGGCAATGCCGAGGGCAGCAAGGTGGAGAGCCTGTATAAGATGCTGGGCGGCCATGTGGAGGCTCTGTCCTTCACCGCCACCGCCTCCAGCCATGCCGTGCTGGGCAAACCACTGAAGGATCTCCAGCTGCGTAAGGGCCTGCTGGTGGCCGCCATCGTCCGCGATCTGCACACCATCATCCCCGGCGGTCTGACTACCATTGAGGATGGCGACCACGTTGTGGTAGTCACCCGTGCCACCGGTCTGGACGACCTGACGGATATTCTGGCATAACATCCCAATTATAACGCTAAAGGACAGTGAACGATGCTCAAACACATTCTGATCGTTTTTTTCGTTTCCATGGTGCCGCTGATCGAGCTGCGGGGCGCGATCCCCTACGGCGTGCTGTATGGCCTTCCTCTGTGGCTGACCTTCGTGGTGGCCATTATCGGCAATATGCTGCCGGTGCCGGTGATCTATTTTCTGGCCCGGAAGGTGCTGGTCTGGGGACAGGACAAGCCCGTTATCGGGCGGTTCTTCTCCTTCTGCCTGCGCAAGGGCGAGGCCGCCGGAGAGAAACTGAAGGCCAAGGCGGGCCGGGGTCTTTTCTGGGCGCTGCTGCTGTTTGTGGGCATCCCCCTGCCGGGCACCGGCGCGTGGACCGGTACGCTGGCGGCCAGCCTTCTGAACATGGGCTTCAAAAAGAGCGTGCTGGCCTGCATGGGCGGCGTGGTGCTGGCGGGTATCATCATGGGTGTGCTGAGCCTGCTGGGCGTGTCGGTGTTCGGGACCATTGGGTAAAAAGAAAAAGGCGGCTTGCCGCCTTTTTCTTTTTACCCTGAAACGTTTCCCTTTCCCGCTGTGTTATACCATTGAAAAGCTTTTCAAGGAGATCATTTCCATGACAGACCAACAGTTTGCTCTGGTGGCAGAGCGGTACATGGACACCATTTTCCGGGTGGCCTATGGCTATCTGCGCAGTAAATCGGATGCCGACGACGTGACGCAGGATGTGCTGATACAGCTCTATAAGACAGACACACCCTTCGAGGGCGAGGAACATCTCAAGCGCTGGCTGATCCGGGTAACGGTGAACCGGTGCAAGAACATCTTCCGCTCCCCGTGGCACAGGATGGAGGATATCACCAACTACGAAAGCACCCTGACCTTCGAGGCCCCTGAGTGCCGGGAGCTGTTCGACGCGGTGATGGCGCTGGACAAGCGCTATCGCGTGCCGGTGCTGCTGTATTACTACGAGGGCTACTCCCAGAAGGAGATCGCCGAGATGCTGGCCGTCCCGGAGGAGACCGTCCGCACCCGGCTGTTCCGGGCCAGAGGAAAGCTGAAAACCACCCTGAAGGAGGTATTGCAATATGATTGACCGCAAACTGTTCCAGAAAACCTTCTCCACACTGCATGCCTCCCCTGACACCCTTTCGGATGTGTACCGGGCGGTACACGAGGAGGAGAAGCCCCGTAAGAAACATCACATCATCTCCAAGGGCCTGCTGATCGCGGCGGTGCTGGCCATGTGCATCACCGTGGCGGGTGCGGTGGGCATCGGTATTGCCGATCTCATCAAGGCCAAGGTGACCCCGGCGGCAAACATCACCGTTGCCGACCTCCACGCCTTCAGCGCCGAAAGCATGGACAGCGAGACCCCTATTGTGTTGGATAATGACGGCAATGTGCTGTCTCTGCCCCAGATGGAACGGGTATCCACCGACGCCAAGACCATGTGGCGGCTGGTGGGCAGCTACCTTTCCACCGTGGACGCCGTCATGGAGGTGGACGGCTATACCATCAAGCTGAACACCTTCCTGATCGACGAAAACGGCACCGGCTTCCTGACCTATACCCTGTCCAATCCCGACGGCGTGACCTATGACGACTACGGCTACGGCGAGGTATACACCCCTCTTGACCCATGGCTGTGCATCGGCGACCCCACCAGTCATCATCTTATGGATGCCAAAACCTATTTGGACACCGCCGCCAGCACCGATACAGAGCTGCATCTGGTGCTGTATTTCAGCGACTTTGGCTATTGGCATAAGGGCGACGACCTGATCTTCGCCGTGGATTCCCATGCCAACGGCGTGGAAACGACATGGGGCGGCGCCATCAGCATCACGCCCCGCACCTATATGCCGGTGACCACCTTTACCGCACCAAACGGCGAGACAGTGGAGGTGTCCGCCCTCGGTATACGGATCGACTACATCCAGCGTATTGCGATATCGGAAACCCTCCTTGAACTGCGGGTCTTGGAGCTGACGCTGCATATGAAGGACGGCAGCCAGTATGTGGTGGAGAGTGAATGGGACTACATCATGAACTGGGTGGTGGGCCTTGGCACCGTGGACGAGGCGCATAACGCTACCGGCTGCGGCTACAGCTTTAACCGTCTGGTGGATGTGGACAATGTGGAGTTCGTTACCGCGAAAGGGTTTGCCTGGCTCTTAAATGGTTCTCTTGCAGCCGGGGAGGGAACCGCATTTGACGGTACCTCCGAGATGGTCGGTGCGTATGAGAATGCGCATATAGATGACTTTGACAACACCTATACGCGGTAAAGGCGGTTCGTTGACCCAGCGGGCCGATGCCCTGAAAATTTCCTATTTCATGAGACAAAACCGGCCCTTTTCGCGTTATATCCAACAGAGGCAGAATCCCTTAGAAGGAGAGCGGCCATGTATACAGAATATCTTTCCTCCCAACAGGAGGCAACTCCGGAAGCACCGTCGCGGCAGGCGTCTCCCCGACGTGCCGCACCCCGGCGGCGTGATCCCCGGCGGGGCAGGCAGCGGCGCGTGCTGCTGACACTGGCGGCGCTGGTACTGCTTCTGGCAGGCTTCGCATCCGGTTGCTGTGTCGGCCGGGCCTATGCCCTCAGCAGCAATACGGAAGGCGGCAGCACCGGCGGCACGGACGTTTCCGTCAAGCCGCCGCAGCAGAAGAGCAATGTGCCCGCCAGCATCACCCTGCCGGACTATGTGAAGGAGGATCTGCTGCCGGTGAACGAATACTCCCGCTGCGGCGACAAGCTCAAGCGGGTCAACGCCGTGGTGATCCACTATGTGGGCAACCCCAACACCACCGCGTGGCAGAACCGCTCCTATTTTGAAAATCTGGCCACCAGCGGCGAGACCTCCGCCAGCAGCAATCTCATCGTAGGGCTGGAGGGCGAAGCTCTGCTGTGCGTGCCGCTGGACGAGGTGGCCTATTGCTCCAACGACCGGAATTACGACACCGTGTCCATCGAGTTCTGCCATCCCGACGAGGACGGCAAGCCCAATCAGGCCACATATGACACGCTGGTGAAGCTGACGGCATGGCTGTGTGACCTCTACGGCCTGGATACCCAGGAGGGCATTATCCGCCACTATGACGTGACCGGTAAGCAGTGTCCCATGTACTTCGTGCAGAACGAAGCGGAGTGGACGCAGTTCAAAAACGACGTGGCGGCGGCCATGAAATAACAAAAGAGACGGCCCAGCCGCCTCTTTTGTTATGTATCAGTCCTCGTATTCCGGAGCCTTGCCCTGATAGATGTTCTGCATCTCACGGTCCACCTCATAGATGGCGTCGCTGCACAGCCGCAGGCGGTTGCTCTCGGCCGGGCCCCAGTGGCGGTCGGATTTATACCGCAGCTCATGCTCCAGACTGGCCCACATGTCCATGGCGATGGTGCGCAGCTGGATCTCCACCGGCAGCTTCAGCGTCCCCTCAGAGATCACGATGGGCACCTCCACGATCAGGTGCAGACTGCGATAGCCGGTCTCTTTAGGTTCCTTGATGTAGTCGGCCTCACGGATGACACGGAAGGATTCCGTCCGCGTCAGCAGGCCCCGGAGATAGTAAATGTCGTCCAGATAGTTGCAGATGACCCGCACGCCCGCCATGTCCTGAATGTGGGCATAGATATTGTCGATGGTCAGGTCATAGCCCCGGCGCTTCAGCTTTTTGGCGGCGCTGTCCAGCGTCTTGATGCGGTGCTCGATGTGGTGGATGGGCGAGTGATCGTACAGACCGGCAAATTCCTCGTCCAGAATTTCCATCTGGGTCACGGCCACCTTCAGCGCACTGCGGTACAGGTGCTTCACCCGCACCATACCGGCCGCCACCTCACGCATCTCCGGCGACAGCTCCTCGGCGATGGAAATATCCCGCAGCTCGATGCTGCCGCTCTTTTCGATCATCATAGGCGCGCTCCTTCTTTCCTCATTGTTAAATATTATACTATGTCGCGATACGGAAAGCAAGTCAAGAAAATTTGTTTAATTTTTCTGTAACACGGTCTTGACAAATATCAAATTTTTGGTATAATTATCGTTGCTGTGTTTCGCAGCGAATTGAATATGCAGTGGTATCGAAGAGGTCATAACGAGCACGACTGGAAATCGTGTTGTCGTCAAAAGCGGCACGAGGGTTCGAATCCCTCCCACTGCGCCAGTGAAAAACTCCTGTCCAACGGACAGGAGTTTTTTGTTGACCACCCCCCATCCCCAGTACGGCGCATAAGCAAAGGCCCCTTTTCAAAAGCGGAAATTTCTGCTTCTTTGGGATGCTGATTCTGAGGATTCCCTATGCCGGTGCTGTTTCCGCATTTGTTGCGGTTACCGCGTTAGTGCCGATCTTTGGCGCATGGCTCGGCGGTGGTCTTGGCGCATTTCTGATCCTGTTGGCGGAACCCATCAAAGCGGTGTGGTTCATTGTTTATCTGCTGATTCTACAACAGGTAGAGGGCAATTTGATTTATCCAAAAGTTGTTGGAAAATCGGTCGGCCTACCCGGACTGCTTGTACTAATAGCTGTCACGATTGGAGGCGGGGCGTTTGGTGTCTTGGGGATGCTTTTCAGCGTTCCGGTCTGTGCGGTGCTATATAGTCTTTATCTGGAGTTCATGCAGAAATCAGACGCCTGGAGTTGAACCTTTCACGATTGATTGCCTTTGAAAAAAGAAAGAGTACCAGCAAATTATGCAAAAGACAGATTTTATACGCTGCCCTGTCTGCGGCAATAAAACAAGGGTACAGATTAGAGCAGATACCGAATTGAAAAGATTCCCTTTGTTTTGCCCAAAATGCAGGCAAATAACGCTGATTAACGTGACAAAATTAAATACGACAGTTATCAAAGAGCCAGACGCATAGACGCAGAGCCGATAACCCGTAGCCGAGAGGTCAACGGTTTATCGGCTCTATTCTTTTGATAATAGCTGCGCTGGCGAACACAACAAGACCGTTTTTGTTCGGCCTTGCGGCGCGGAATGGCGGTTTTGAAATATTGCATTTCAAGCCGCCGTTTTCCTTTTGAAAAAATGGATTTACGGGGGGTGTGGTAAAGTCGCCCTTTTTTAAGGATACGGCGGTGTCCGAGGAGGTATCGCCGTGTCCTTTTTGCTTTTTCGCAGCGTCCATGATCTGCACCAGCTAAAAAAAGCGTAGCCCCTCCATCGGACTATTCCGGCTATGAGTATGAACACAGAAATCATGTAAATAGATTTTATAATTCTTCTGCGCCTGTCTGCGTTTTGCAGACAGGCGCTTTTTGTCGTTATAGGGGATGCTCCTATCGTCCCCGCGCTCCGCCCTTCGCCTGATCCGGCCACCCACCCGATCAGGACGAAAGGAGCGCACAAATGAGCGACAGAAAAAATAATTTTGATTTTTCCCGGCAGAGCTGGCCAAAACAGCCTTCCGCAGAACGAGTAGTGGGCGAAAGGGGAAGAAAAGAACTGCCTCCCGGCACGAAGGGAGGTGAGAACATGAAACCTGATCGCCACGCCGAACACAAGCAGCACGCCTTTGACAGCTTTTGCAAAAAGGTCTTGAAGTGCGAGGCCTGCAATGGCTATCGAGAGATCAGCCGCAGGAAGAAGCACAGCATCCCTTTCAGCGAGCTGCCGGAGGACGCAATGGAGCAGCTTGCGGCCTATGACCGTTATCCCTGAGAATACAACACCTTCATTCTTGGCGGTGATATGATCCTGATTGAAAACGATCTGCTGGCCGATGCGCTGAACGCCTTGCCCCAGGACAACCGGGATATCCTTCTGATGTACTGGTTCCTGGAAATGGCGGACCGTGAGATCGCGGAGCGTATGAACCTGGCCCGCAGGACGATCAACAACCGCAGGCTGAAATCCTATCGGCTGCTGAAAGAGCTGATGGGAGGTGATACGGATGCGTGACACCGC
>CAVHYW010000084.1:0-7850 GCA_963640475.1 bacterium
AGTCCCGGAAAGCGTCCCGGATGGCCTGCTGCTTCTGCTGGGCGAGGGTGGTTTCTTTGGAGTTGAGCACGCGCCGCTCCTTGCCGTCCGCATCGTACTTGGTGTCGTAGATGCGCACGTCCCGCAGGTTTAGTGTGTCTTCAAGGATTTTGTAGGCGTTTGCACGCTCCGTACCGTAGGTCATATAGGAGGCGATGCTGCTGTGGCTGACCGCGCTCTTGTTCTTGATGTTCCATTCGGCGGTGAAGGAGGAATAGGTCACATCGACCATTCGCTGCTGGTAGAAGGGCGTCTCGAAGGTCTCCAACATGAACTCCCGGATATACGCGGGGTCGATCCACGTTGCACCCAGCCGCACCTCGATTTCGGAAGCATCCAAATCTCTGGGCTGCGCCGCTTGCAATGCCTCTACGTTTCCGGCGTAATCGCCCTCGAACAGGTTCTGCGCCGACTGCGCGATGCGCAGCTTTTCCCTCACGTTGCCGGAGAGGTACTCGTCGGCGGTCTCCCAACGCTTATTTTCGGGATCGCGGAAGATCGCGCCCCGAAGCTCGGAGGCGAGAGCGTCCTCGTCCTTGCCGGTGAGCTTAGACATATACTCCATATCCACGCAGGCTTTTTCGGAGATGGACAGCGCCAGCGCCTCTGAAGCAGTATCCACGCTGGTCACGGCCTCGTGCGCCCGAATGGTGCGCCTGGTGAACATATCCGCCTTGTGCTTGAGGTTTTTGTCCTCGTCTAGCTCCTCCAGAGAGCAGAGCAGATAGTAGGAGCTGTCCTCGGCAAAGGCCAGCGCGTTGGCCCTGGAGTTGATAAGCCCGTATTTTGCGGTGAAGCTGTCGTAGAGATCATTCAGCTCCGTCTGCGTCTGCCGGATGGTTTCATCCGAAATAAAGCCGTCCATCTGCTGAGAGATGAGCTTCTGCACGCAGTCCCGCAGCTCCACCATCCCCTTGGCACGCTCCTTTGCGGTGGCGTTGAAATCGGGCTTGATCATGATGCTGTTCTGACGGTAATACAGCTCTCCGTCCACCACGGTGTAGGAGAAGTTCCGCACGTTGGGGTCTGCCGGGATGGTCTCTACGATGGTCTCGTCCTCGCCCAGATCGGGCAGCTCCGCTTCCGCGTAGGTTCCACGGATATTCCGAATTGCGGCGCTGAGCTGCTCCGCAAGGTCTGCGCCCTCGATGGGCGCAACGGTAAAGTCCTGCCTGCCGTACTGCGTGCTTTCCGAGGTCTGTCGGCCTAATACCATTTCAGGGTTGTCGATGAAATAGCTGTTGATGGCAAAGCCGTCCGCGTTCTCTCCAAGGTGTACCCACTCCGGCTCAATGTCGATGGGCCTGTCCCTTTTCTGCAAAAAGATGATGTCTGATACCACATCCGTGCCGGCATTGGCCTTGAAGGCGTTGTTGGGCAGACGAATCGCGCCGAGGAAGTCCGCCCGCTGGGCGATATACTTCCTTGCGGCACTGTCCTTTGCGTCCATGGTGTAGCGGGAGGTGACGAAAGCCACTACGCCGCCCGGACGCACCTGATCCAGCGTCTTGGCAAAAAAGTAGTTGTGGATGGAGAATCCGAGCCTGTTGTATGCCCGGTCATTGACCTGATACTGGCCAAAGGGCACGTTGCCCACGGCGAGGTCGAAGAAGTCCTTCCGGTCGGTGGTTTCAAAGCCGGCCACGGTAATATCCGCCTTGGGGTAGAGCTGCTTTGCGATGCGCCCCGTGATGGAATCCAGCTCCGCGCCGTAGAGCCTGCTGCTTTTCATGCTCTCCGGCAGCATACCGAAGAAGTTGCCCACGCCCATGCTGGGCTCCAGAATGTTGCCGGTCTGGAAGCCCATATTCTCCACCGCGTCGTAAATGGCGCGGATAACGGTGGGGCTGGTGTAATGGGCGTTCAGCGTGGACGCTCTGGCGGCGGCGTATTCCTCCGGGGATAGCACGCCTTTCAGCTCATCATATTCAACGCGCCAGCCTGCCTTGTCAGGGTCGAAAGCGTCCGCAAGACCGCCCCAGCCGACGTATTGGGAGAGGATATGCTGTTCCTCCGGGGTGGCGTTTCTGTTTTCGCTTTCAATCTGCTTCAGCGTGGCGATTGCCTTGATGTTGCGCCAGAACTTCTCCTTTGCGCCGCCTTTGCCGAGATCATCGTCCAAAATGCGGAAATTCTCCGCAGGCGGCAGCGGCGCGGGCGACTCGTCTATCTCAATCCGAGAGATGGCCTCATCAGGATCAGGCACAAACTCGCCCATTTCCGAAAGTGCCGCACGCCCCTCATGCTCCAGAACCAATCGTTCTTCTTCACTCATGACGGACGGGTCATGCTCCGGCTCGTCAAAGCGCAGGGTACGAATCTCTACATCATAGGGCAGGTTGTTTTTGTCACCGGGATATACCGCCACGGTTTCCTCGGTGTAGGTGGGTTTTGGTTCTTTTTCGGGAACAGACGTATTCTCTGCGGCGGTCTTTTCCGGCTGCGGATACCGCTCCATGAGCCGCGCGAAGCTCTCCCTGCTCTCCGCACGGGAGATGGGATAGAAAAGCGTCGGGTCGCTGAGGGTAATATCAAAGACGCCGACGCTCTCGATGATATAGGGCTTGCCATTTTCCAGATACACCGTATCGCCTACGGAATACGGGAACGGTTCTCTCTGCGGGGCAGGAGCCGTTTCGGGAGCTTCCGCAACTGCTTCCTCCGGCGCGTGCCATCGGTATTGCTCCACGTCCTCATCCGAAACATGAATGAGGTCGCTGAAATCGAGGTTTTCCAGCTCATTGGTAATAAGCTCCTGCAAAGAGCCGTACTGGCGGGTTTCCAGATGCTCATCGTCCAGATAGCGCTCCAGCCGGTAATTCACAAGGTCGATGTTCACCTGAAGGGGAATCTCATCGTCGGTGACGGTGGTGTAGGCGACGCCGATCTTCGCCGGGTCGCTGAAATCCGCCTCTGAGCCGTATTCGCTCCGGCAGAAGTCGGAGATCAGTCCCTTTGCACGCTCCGTGAGCGCCTGCTCCGCCTGCCCTTGCAGCTCCAGCCGGTACGCCTCCGCCTGCCATTCGCTTGTAAATTCCTCGGTCACGCCGTCCGCGTCCACATAGTAGCCGTGGGTCTCGTCGTCCCACACGGCGTACAGGGTACGGAAGCCCCGGTCAAGGCTCACCACATGGAAGCGGTCTGCGGGGTCGAAGGCAGGTTCTTCCTGCTGTGCCTTTCTTTCCTGCGCCGCGATCCGCTCCACATCCGCCATAACCTGCCGGATGAAGGGGCTGTTGCGATTAGCTTCCGCATCCACAACCTGCCCATTTACAATACCGCGTTCAGCAAGCGCTTCCCGGATGGCGATGGGGTCAATATTGTCAAAGTTGTCCTGTTCCTGCTCGGTGTAGAAGTTATCGGATTGAATGAGCTGCGCAATGCGCCGCTGCACCTTCGCCCATGACAGCGTGACCGGCTCGGAATTGCCCACGGAGAGTTGCAGCGGTTTAGAGGTATCCTTCAAGCCGTACTCCCGTGCCAGCCATGCGGCGGTGTCCCGGTCGCGGGCGTGAGCCTTCATATAGCGGACAACTGCGTGCTTGCTTTCAATCCTGCCGTTCCACTGCTGCAAGGCAGCGTCGATGTCCGCCTGCGTGACCTTGTAGGGCGAGGGCGTAACCGTCGTTGCCAGCGTGGGGTAAAGCTCGTCCAAAAGCTCCTGATGGAGCCGGTTGTGGAAGGAGGGCATATCGAAATAGAGCCGTGTGAGCTGCAAATCGCCGGATTCCATGACAATGCGCCGGATGGCCGCCGCGCCCTCCAGATAGGCGTTTTGACGGTCGGAATTGCGGCAGGCATTGAGGAAAGCTTCATCTTCGGACAAAGAATTGCCCACGGTCAGCTTATATTGTTCGAACAGCTCCTGCACCGTGGATTGCGGCGCATCGGCGGCAGGGTCGCGGAACACCCTCGTGCCATCCGCGCCAAACTCCGCCTCCTGTGCGTCGATGGCGGCTTCGGCCTCATGGTCGATAGAGCGCAGCGTGTAAATGTGGCGCTCACCTCTAAAGTCCGGCGCTTCGGCAATCGTCACATCATACTTATCGCGCAATTTCTCCACATACATTTCTAAATTGTGCGACGGTACACCGCACATCTCCACACGGCCAGCACCGGGGATATTGCGGGTGGTCAGGTTCATATTCAGCAGATCCGACGCCTGTTTTGCGTCCTCGCCGTACAGCTCAAAGAAATCGCCCACCTGAAACAGCACGAGGTCGTCCGGGTGGGCTTCCTTTACGGCGTTGTAGTCATTCCATGCTGCGCTTCGCTCTGCGGTCTGCCGCTGAAGCTGCTCGTACTGCGCCTTTTCCTCCGGGGTCAGGAAACGGTCTTTGCGGATCAGCTCGGAGATACGCTTGGCGACGTTCGCCCAGTTCAGTTGAATTTCCGGGCAGTCCTGCTTTTTCAGCACGACGCCCTTGCCGCTGTGATCCTCACCGCTGTGGGACGCGCCGGATACCGCGTGGGAATGCCCCCCGATGCCGTATTCTTTTCGCAGGAAGTCCGCCTGCTCTTTGGGGCTGTGTTTCTCTTTGAAATAGGCGTAGATGCGCCCCTTGCCGCCCGCAACATTGCTGCCGTGTGTCAGGGCCTCGGCAATCTCGTCCTCAGTGATGAACCGCTGCACGGCGGGGATCTCCGCCATATCGGTGCTGTACTCTCTGCGGGGCAGGGACAGCTCCCGCAGGCCCTGCTCGATATTGTCCGACTTGTGGTAGTGAAAGCGCAGCAGGCTCCTGTCCTCCCGGTAGTCGCTCTGGAACTGTATGAGATCTTCCAGAACAACCTCACGAAACGCCGGTTCCGCCAGACGCTCGGCAAGCCGCGCCGTTTCCTCCGGATAGCCGTTGCCGCGAATATCCGACAGACAGGAGAGATACCCCTGCGCCGCGGCTTCGTCGCTGAGATCATGCTTGAGATGCCAGAGGGACGCTGCCAGCTCCGTGCGCTCATGCCCCGGCGCTTCCGCAAGCTCTACGTTGGTAGCGTATTCGCCCTGCTCCAAAAGCTGCCCGATGCGCTCCGCCGCCTCCTGCCAGCTTACGACCTTTGCGGAGGTCAAATAGCGGGAGGCGTCCCCATTGGCGATGTGGATGCCGTCCTCGGCGTACCACGCGGAATATCTGCCGTTCTCGGTGACGACGCCGTTGCCGCCGTGGAAGCTGCTTTGAAGAAACGCCGCGATTTCTTCCACGCCTTTGCCCTTGGAGAACTCCGTGGCGATCTTCATGCGGGCATAGTCGGCGTTGCCCTCCATGCGCAGAATGTGGTCGATATCCGACTGCGGGATGGACATGGAAAAAGCGGAGGGCGCGTAGCTCTCCGCTTCTGCGATATATGCGATTTGCTCTTCCTCCGTGGGGAACAGGCTCAGTTGGTATGCCTGCGGTATCGGAGGCTGCGCCGGTTCCGCTTCCGGCGCGTCATTGGTCAGTTGTACACCAGCTCGCTGAGGATGATCTCCTCCGCCTGTGCTTTCAGGCTGTTCATCAGCCCTACCCACTTCATTTGGTCGCGGGCTTTCAGCTCCTCCGTCGCGCCCGCCGACTTCATCAGCTCCGGCATCATCTGCTCCAGTCTCCGATTTGCCGTCTCGTCGATCTCCCGCAGGTGCGGGAACAGCTTCTCCGACAGCACCAGACGGCTGTACAGCCCCGGTCTGTGCTCCTGAAGGTAGCTCCTGCGCAGTCTCCCGTACTTGCCCAGAGGTCTCGCGTCCTCCGGCGTTTCGCTCAGCGTCAGGTCGGGGATCAGGTAGTCCCCGTTCTTCGTGTAAGTCAGTTCTGTCATGGCTCCGGCTCCTTTCCGCGAGTTTCTCGCGCTCGTAATTCTTGATGGTGACTTCGATCTGCCGCAGCACCTCTCCGTTGATCCTGCTCACCGCCGCGCCCAGCTCGGCTGCGGCCTCCGGGGTGTTGAAATCGAAGATGCTCAGGAAATCCTCATGTTCAAAGCGGTCGTCCGGGTCGAGCCCGCAGCGGGACATGAGCGAGTAGGCGATGCTGACGGCGGCGGCGCTTTGGAAGGCCGCTCCTACGTTGAACTCATCATACCCGTAAAGAAAGGAATCGTCAACGATGGCGAGGATATCCCGCTTATAGTCTCTCCAGTATTCCTCCGCAAGCTGAGACGCGATGCGCTCAAGCTGATCGGGAAGCCCTCCTTTTCCGTCCACACCGTAGCGGCTCTCCAGCATGGCGCTCACCGCGTCCTCGTGTTCCTCCCGGTATTCCCACAGATAGCGGCTCTTGGGAAACTCTCTGCCGCCCGTGTCCGACACGTCGAACACATACCGAAGCCTCGGTCTTTCACCGCTGCTGTCGATGAGGGCGATGCCCCTGGAGCCCCTGCGGACATACCGACCCATCTTTTCGTTCCAGAAGTCATATTCCGCGCAGGCGATGGCGTCCGGACGCTGGGCGTGGATCATGACCTGCTCGGCGTAGGGGTATTTGTACAGCCTTGCGGCAGTGGTGAGAAAGCCCGTCCAGCCCCGGTAGCTGCCGGTGATCTGCCGCTGCGCCTCGTCCGCCATCTGCATATACGTTTGTAGCTTGCTCGGCATATTGCTCCTCCTTCATGGCATAAATTTAGAGCGCCCGGAACGGACGCTCTATGTAAGGGCGGTATTCGGTTTTCAGTCGGGGACTATACCGCAGTCAGTCCCTCCGTGATTTGTTTGAAAAAGTCTGCGCTCCATATATTCAGCACGGAGGAATCGTGAATGAACGGCTCCACATCCTGCCTTGCCTGTGCATAATCGATGCTGTCGAAGCGTTCCGCCAGCATCGCTTTGATTTCCGGCAAGGAACAGTCCGCATCGGCGGAAATGAACCCGGAATCAATCAATCGTGCCCGAAGGTGTTTTTGATTGACCGCCGCACCCCTTGAAAGATAGAATACATAGTCGTACAGATCCCTGCCCTTGATGCGGCTCTGCCACGCACGGCAGATGACAGCATGGATTTTTCCTGCGAACAGGGAGGGCATATCGTACAGCCGCACCTCATACGGCACGGGCAGCAGCCGGTATTTGTGCTCGAATGCGGCGAAGGCGGGCGGGTTAACGTCCACCTCGAACTTAATCTTGACCGCTTCATTCTTCGCTACGCTTCCCGCCACCTTTTCATCCGCGTAGAACAGCAGGAGATGTTCCTTCGTGTTCCCCTTCAGAAAGGCGGAGCGGATGGTGCTTTCTTTTGTCTTTTCCTTTTCCTGAATCTCCACATTCAGCCCAAAGGCTTTTACTTCCTTCTCCAGCACGGGAAAGTAGGCGGTCAGGTCAAAGTCCAAATCCTCCGCTTCCAGCGAAAAATCCAGATCCTCGGAAAAGCGGTCGAGACCGTAGAAGATTCGCAGGGCGGTTCCGCCGTAGAACGCCGCTTTTTTGAAGAAGCCCGCACGGGACAAGCCGCAGAGCACAATTTCCTGCATGATCTCCTTCATGGCGTTCTTTCTGTCGTAGATATTCTCTACATGGTAGCTTTTCAGCATCTGTTCAATGGCACTGTTCATATCAAAGCCTCCTTAAAAGCGAGCAGAGCTTTTTGATGTTCGTGGTATGGTACGCTCCGCTGTATTCGCAAACCTTATTTCCGTCCAGCTTCCCAATCTCCGATTCCTCAATCCGCAAATCCTCCGTCAGCAGCCGGAAAAGCTCCTGTGTGTTCGGCACGGGCGGCATAGTATAGAGCTGGTCGCACAGGGCCTTTTCCGGTTCTGCGATCCGGTAGAAATAATCGCCCTCCTGCACGAGCCGAATCCCCATTGGGAACGCCTCAGACGGCACATCCCGATAGGTGAAG
>CAVHYW010000085.1:0-7699 GCA_963640475.1 bacterium
GCCAGAAGCAGCGTTCCGCCGATTGTAAACAGGAGCGTACCGGCTCCGCCGGTCTTGGGCAGAGCGTAGCCCGGTGTGTTCCGCACGGTAACGGTGCAGATGCTTTGTACCGCGTCATCACGATGCAGAAGCTGACCCGGATTCTCTGGCAGGTTGTAGCCGTCGGGGGCCTTTATCTCCAGCAGATAATAGCTTTCACAGCTGAGCTTCGTCCACTGCGCGGCGCCGTCTTCGTCGGTGGTCTTCACGCCGCACAGATACCATGTTTCATCGTCAACGGTGATCTCCGTCTGGATGTCCAGCTCGGAATATTCGTCAGGAACCTCGATTTGATCTTCCGCATCGGGGCTGTACAGGGCGAACACCGCGCCGGGAAGCTTGGTCTGCGCGTTGCTGCCGTCCACCTTGATCAGGTTGATCGACCACTTCCAGAGCGTATTGCGGCAGATCAGCACAACATCGCTTGCCGCATGATAGGTGAAGGTAACGGTCTTATCCGCGCCGACGAAGCCGGAGAGCCGGTAGGCTTCCGTTTCACCCGTCAGCTCCACCGCCGTGTACCGCGCTCCTTCCGTCCACCCGAACGCCTCGGTCGGATTGAGCATCACCGCTTCGCTTTCCGAGGCTCCGGCGTTTACCGTGAGCGTGGTTTCCATGTACTTACGGCCAGCCGTGTCCAGCGCTGCCTTGAGCGCTTCTTCCGTGTCGTATCCGCTCAGCGACTCTCCCTCGTAGATCAGGAAGCGGAAGCTCGCGTCCGCGTCCGCCGTGACCGGCTGATTCCGGTCGTCCACCAGCTGCTTGGTAAGCGTCGGCACGGAGGGAATCTTCACGCCGACGACCAGCGGCATGGCCTCCAGCTCTGCCTGTGTGTCAGCCAGCCCATAGTGGTAGCCGAAGCTGTTCCACGCGATCTTTCCCGGCTTGGCATTGGCTCCAACCTCCGCGCTGAAGCTCACTTCTATCTTGCACTTGGCGGGAAGTTGTGTCTTACCCTCGTCGGTAATGACAATGCGCATGGAGCGTGCATTGGTAGAAGAGCTTGTCCACTTTCCGGTATTCTCGCCCTTCCAGTCGTCGCTCTGCTGCCCGCCGAAGGAGGTTTCACTGCTGTACTCCACGGTGTAATACTGGTTGTCAAGCGCGGCGGGTTCTCCGTTCTCCGGCGTGACGATGACCGTAACATTGGGCTCTGCGGCAAAGTTGACATTGAACTCGCTGTTTCGCTCCGCCGTGCTGTCAAAGGGGCTGTGGTCGCCCACCTCCGGCAGGTTGTCGATCAGAACCAGCTTCGTCATGGCCTTATCGGTATCGTTGTGGACGGTAAGCGTATAGCGGAACTCGCTTTCGCTTGATGGAAGCAGGATCCAGTTGTTCTCCACATCCGTGGAGACCGCCGTATTGCTTTCGTTTGCCGTCTCGGTCACACGCTTCTCTGAGTTTGTGGCATAGCCGAAGGTGACTGTCACAGGCGACGAGTTGCGCACGCTGACGGCCTTTCCGCTCTCGTCCCGGACGATGCTGCCCTGACCGGCGTTTGTGAAGGTCTGCTGGTTCGGCGTGATCGTTGCCTGATTGACATAGACGGAATTTGTGTAGTTGTTTGTCGGGTTCACGGAGGAGAAGGTCAGGTCCATGTAGCCGCCCTCGGGGATGGAGCGCTTCAGCGTCTGGATGTGCAGGGTCAGGATCTCATTCCCCTTGGCGTCCCGGCTCATGGCCGCGGACACCTCATTCCTGTTCTTATCCAGCCAGACTTCCGTTCCGTCCAGCGGCAGACTGACCGTGCCGCCGCCCCAGCCATTTGTGACCGAGACGGATTCGTCGCTGCCTGTGCGCGTCCCGTCAAAGGTCAGGAACGTGCCGGAGAACATGCTTCGACCCTGTGAATCATAGATGGCGTATTCCACCGTTCCGGTGAACACATAGGGGCTTGGCATCACGTCCGTCACGGTGTAATCCGTCATGGTGACGGTTCCCGTATTCTGCACCCGGACGCGCCAGTGGACCGTATCCGTGGGGCCGACGGAGTTCGTGTAGGTATGTGTCGCGCCGCCATTGTCCGTGTAGGATTCCGTGTACTTCGTAATGCCGGGAACGATGCCGCCGCGCCGCAGGTTCACGCTGGACACGAGCCATTGCGCTTCTTCGCCGGTAAAGCCGTAATTCTCCTTCACCGCGTTGCCGCTCATGACCCTGCGGTCGCCGTCGTTCAGATCCGTGAAGCAGCCGCCTGTCACGGCGCTGACCGCTACTTCATCCTTGCCCAGCTGCGTTACGCCGGCGGAAAGGTGATCCGTGTACGGCATGGCGATGGTATTGGTAGCGGTATCCTCCGTCTCCTCCGCCGTTCCGACACTCGCGCCATAGGAAAACACCAGTGCCTCGCCGTGGTCAAGATAATACTGCTGCTGCTTCTCGTCGTATTTCAGCGCGTATTCGCCATCACCTCCCGAGATACTGAAGGTAACGCTCGTCAGATCCTCGGAGGGGGTCGCCGTTACTGTGGCGCGCCGATATGTCACCGACTCGCCGCCCGTAATATCGCTGAGATTGACGGCTACGCTCGTCTTTCCCGCATTTGTTTTGGCTGTATAGCCATTATAGATATACCAGCTATTTCCCTCGTTGAATTTAGCGACATTATGTTCCATCTCCAGGAAGGTAAAGCCGGTTGGCAGCTGATCCTGCAGGTCGCTCAGATACAGGCGTGTGTTTCCGCCGTTGTAGAGCGCCACATAGTAGAACACGACCCGCTCGTTGCCGTCCTTATTGACATAATGCTGGCGGTCGCTTCCGGTTGCGTTCATGTTTCTATTACCGTTATGCCACACGACGGAAAGTACGCCCTTTTGCAGCAGCGCCGCGCCGGTTTCCTTGAGCTCGTGCTCCACGCTGTCCGGGAAGCGGTAGACATACAGGGTGTTGTCCAGAATCATGCCCGCGTTCTTCGCGGCATATTGCGACCAGGTATCCTCGCCGTTCTCCGTATCTGTGGGGAAGTTCAGCGTGACATAGAGATACACGGCGCTTGCGCCCCTGAATGTGATCTGTGTCTCCTCCGGCCACGTCACGCACTGCCGTCCGCCGGTCAGTCCGATGCTCGTGTCGGCCCCATCGACAAGGCTCCAGTTCTCAAGACCCGTTGTTTCGACGCTCCCCGTCGTGATGACCTGAAGCGTAATGTTCGTGCCCTTTTCCCATGTGAACACGCCGTAGGTTTCCGGCAGCATATCGATAATATCCTTGCCGCTGATGGTGTAGTTCGTATTACCGTCGCTTTTCAGCGTAAGGCGATAGGTCACGGCCTCGCCGGGCGCGATTACGGAATAATCGTCCGCGTCCAGTACATCCCGCGCCGGCGTGTCGCCCTGTGTCTCTACAAGGCTCTTGTCAAACTCAATCAGAGTTCCGTCGCCCCAGGAGACGGCGGCGTAGATCCGGTCATTCGTCCGGTCGTTCATCCAGACGATGTTGCCCAGAGAATAGCTGACGCCGGTGACGCTCAGATCCTCCACGGCCTGATAACGGACGCTCTTTCTGTAATGCCCGCCGTCCAGATGGGCAAAGTACCACTTGATCTGGGTGTGGATGCCGGTATAGCTGTGTCCGGTCGTTTCCTCTTTTTGCTCCGTGTCCGTTTTGGTCACGGTGATGGTGGCGGCGGTCAGCCAGTTCTCCTCATCGTCCTCGCCCACCACAACGTTTGCATAGGTTCCCTCCGTCAGAACATAGTAGGTAACGCCGTTGGATTCCTTTGTGGCAAGCCCACGATATGCAAGGCCGGGGTTCATGTCCGCCCGTACAAGCAGATACTGGCTTCCGTAGAGATCATCCACCATGGGCAGGTTGTCGTATTCGCCGCTGCCATAGTGGGTGAAGTCCAGCTGATAGTTCAGCACCGCGCCGTCCGATACGGTATAGCCGTCCAGCTTGGTATTATCCTCGTCATAGACGCTCTTGCTGATAACGGCCTCCCGATAGATCTTGGTTTGTGCGGAGGCGCTCTTCAGCGTGCTTTCTTTCCCGCCCGTCTGGCTGATCAGCTTTGCCGTGTTTATGACGCTGACCGCCTGTGCGGACGCATATTCGTTCGGCCAGTCCTTCGGCAGCATGCCGAAGGTGTCCTTCGCGGCGGCATAGACCATAAAGGTATACTCCGCGCCCGCGGGAACAGTCAGTGTTTCCGCCTCGCCCTGCTCCAGCGTCCACTGGCAGGTGTAGGCCGCGTTCACGGAGACGGCGTAGCCCGCGTTTTGCAGTGCCTCTGCCGCCGTCGCGCTGGTATAGGTGCCGCCGCCCGTCACGGTAACGGTATAGCCGTCCTCGGACTTTGTGATGGTAAGGGTCTGTCCGCTCATGCCGATATTGCTGTTGCCGGAGGTGCGGTAGGAGGTGGTCTCGCCGATAGCGCCCGTGACCTGCTCCCATAGGGCAAGGGTCGCGTTTTTGATGGTAATGGTCAGGTTATCGCCGTATTCGCCCGTGAACATCTTTTCCATGTTCTCCGGAGAGATATAGCTGTACTTGCTCAGCTCGTCCCGGACGACGTAGGCGGTATCCGCATCGCCCGCCCAGTTCGTCAGTCCGCTGTTTTTCAGCGTCACCGTGTAGGTGATGTCCTCACCGAAATAATAGCCGCCTTCCGCGCTCTTGGAGAGCGTCAGTTCGCCTTTCTGCGGCGTAAGGGTCCTGTCCACACTGGCGGTAAGCGCGTCGTCCGCGCTGTAGGTATAGTGGACCGTGGCGTCCGCCGTATTGGTCAGCGTCGCGCTGTCTTCGGTGAAGGTACTCAGATCAGCCTCCAGCGCCTCCGGGTAGACGGTGATGGTGCCGGTGATGGTGCCAAGCTCTGTGGTGCTGGAGGTATTGGTATATTTCCAGCGGAACACAAGATTTCCGCCATCCTCACTCAACGCCGCCCCGCGGCCGGACCAGTTGGTTCCGGTGATGGTGGCGATCTTGATGTCTCCCGCGTAAATGTTGTTGCCGCTGGCGCGGATGCCGCCGCTTTGCGCCGCGTCCAGAACCGCCTGCGTCCACTGAAGTCCCGCCGGGAGCGTGAGCTGATCGGTGAAATCCACGGACTTTGCGATGTCCTTGCCGTAGGCAGAGGTCGTATCCGTGCCTCTGTCCAGCTTGATGTTCCAGACGAGGTTGCTCGCGGGTCTGGCCGCGCCGTCCGCGGCGGCGGTGATGCTGGTGGATGCCGCGCCGTTCAGGAACTTGGTAAGCGTGTATGGATCGCGCTGGGTTTTCCAGAAGGCGTCGATCTTTTTGCCCGGTGTGCGGACGCTCGTCTTATCTGCCGCCTGAGCGGCTGTCAGGATCTCGCCCCAGATGGTAAGGCCGCCGCCCGCGCTGCCGGGAGAGGGATACACGGCTGTCACGGGGAAGCTCAGCGTATTGCCGATGCCGGGAACGAACTCCAGACACACGGTGTTCGGGTCCTCCGTCGCGTAGCAGTTCACGGTGTTGTTATTAAAGGTATAGGTCTGACCGGGGGTGACGTTCAGAACGCAGTCTGCCGTGCCTTTCTGGAGATACACGCGGTAGACATATTCGGTGTTTCCCTGCGTGTTGCCCGCGGCCGCCGTGATGGTCATGGTGTCGCCCGTCAGGAGCGTATAGCCGCCGGTTCCGTCGCCATTCGCCTTCCATTGGAGCGTTTCGCCCTTGGAGGCGACCTTGATCTCAAGATAGGACTTGTCGTCCTTTTCTATAATGAGATCCGCGTCGCCGTTCATGTCGTCCTCGTCCATTCCGCCGCTGCCGGAGGAGCCGGTCAGGCCGGTGTTGTCAAGGATGCCATAGCCCTTTGCCGCGTTGGGGAACGTGGCCGAAGCCTCATCCACGGTCGTTTCGCCATTCACGCTGGTAAGGGACGGGCAGTTGGCAAAACCGTACGCGGCGATCGCCGTGATGGCGGAAGGATCTTCAAAAGTGATGCTCGTCAGCGTCTCCGCAAGGCAGAGCGCGTTCGCGCCCACGGAAGTGACCGCGCAGGTCACGCCGTCCTCCGGAGTGATGGAGGCGGGAATGGTCACGCTTGTGACGTTCCCCGGAACATAGACCAGCCTTGCCGTACCTGCGGAAGCGTCGTAGGAATACACCACGCCCTGCGCGTCCACATACACCGTGCCGCTGAGGCCGGTGAGCGGCGCGGGAGCATTCGCAAACGCGCCCTCGGCAATCGTGATCTGATTGTTCGGCTCAAAAACGATGGAGGTCGCGTGGTTCACGAAGTAGGAGAAGCCCTCGGCGAGCGTATCCACCTCATTGCCGATGGTCAGCGCGAAGGAGGCGTCCGGGCCGCAGGGGTTCGTCGCGGCGGCGTCGAAGGTAGCGCTTGCCGCGTTGTAGCGCAGTCTTTGCAGCCCCATCATGGAGCCGTCGGTCAGGTTCGCCGCAAAGCTTGTCACGCCGTTGGGGATCTCAAAGTCCGTCACATTCGGCCAGTTCCCCTGCACCAGTCCGCCCAGTACCAGTGACCGGTTTCGCGGCAGATGATACTCCAACAGCTCACTTGAGTCGCTGCCGCCCCAACTATAACCATTCAGGGTCAACGATGCCAATGACTCGCTCTCAGTTCCGTCTGTAAAGATAATTCTCTTGTATTTTCCGCTTATGGCGCGATCCGCGCTTTTTACCGACGTCGGAAGATACAATGCTTCACAGTTGTCGGTAATCAGGCTGCGATGGGGCAGGGTCGTCACACCATCGGCAACGTGGTACTCTTTCAGAAATCTGCCCTTTTCAAAATCGACCAGCACCGTCCCGTCCATGGTGTACAAAGCGTCGCCATCGGTCTTATAATATGCATTGCCTTCCGCAACAACATACTTACTGATGCCATACCACATCGAGCCGCTATGGTCATTATTTCCAATCTGCTTAACAGTTGATGGAATATAGAGCGTAATATTCGTGCCCTTTGTAAACGCGTCAGCGCCTATAGTTTCCACGCCCTCTTCCAAAATAATGTCGCCTAGTGGGGTTTCCGCAAATGCGCTGCTTCCAATCGTTTTAACCGTGCCGGGGATAACCAGCGGTTTATCACTAAGATAATCGGCGCAGTAACTGAACGCGCCGTCACCGATTTCCGTAATGGTGCTTGAAAACGTTATTTTCCGAATGTTGCCTCTGGTGAAGGCTCCCACACCGATCTTGGTCACACCCTCAGCAAAAATCAGCTCCTTTATGATGCGGCCGTTCGAATATCGGTACGCCTCCCAGGGCACGGTTTTATTCCAATAATCCGGCATCTTGCCCTTGCCCGAAATGGTCATGATGTACTCGCCGTCACTGTCCTGCGTGACCGTCCATGTCATTTCGTTGCCCTCGACGCTCTGGAACGTGCCGCCGTCCACCACGTCGTCCGGCAGCACCTCCGCGGGCATGATGGCATCGTCCGCCTGCGCGTTCGGGTTCTCCGGCAGTACGCCGTAGCCGAGGATGGTGCTGTCGCTGACCGGATAGCTGCGCGCCACGACCGCGCCGCCGATGTTGCCCTCGATAGTGCTGATCGTCTCGCCGTTCGCTTCGGTCACAATACCGACATGATCGGAAAGGCCGTCGCCGTCCGTGTCAAAGAATACGAGGAAGCCCGGTTCCGGGTAGCTGTCATCAAACAGCCCCGCGCTTTGCAGCTGCTCCACCCAGTAGACGCAGCCGGAGGCATAGGGAACGGAACTCTGCG
>CAVHYW010000086.1:0-7431 GCA_963640475.1 bacterium
GGCCTAATTCTGATGTTGGTCACAGGCATCACGATCAGTGAGCTATGCGCACTGACGTGGGGGTCATTTTCCTTCGCAAATACCTATACAGGAATCATTGTTATTGAAATTGGATCAGAGGCAAAGCGTGTAGGAGAGGTCTATCGTACCGAAGAGTTAAATGGGCCGCGGCGACGGACTATTCCACTGCCGCCGACGATGGCAAAGCTTTACCACAAGGTAAAGAACAATGCGCCGAACGTACAAGAAAATGCGCCGTTTATGCGTAGCTTCAAAAACGCGGCGCGGCGGATGCGCCCCGACGAGTTTGAAAAGTGGTTAAGAGTTTTCCTTAGAGGATTCAATTTTGCACAGCAGAAGGAAACAAAAAACTTGTTGAAACATCCTGGTCGAGTCTTGCGAGAGACTTTTCGGGCTGCAATAACAATTTGCGGATGCGATGAGGAAGAAATCCGTTATTTGTGCGGCAGCGCACCCGAAAGTGTATTCGCGCGGAATTATTGCGCCTATGATGACCCTCGGGGGCTGGCGAAGCTGGCCGCGGTGCTGGAACGTTATTTCTTTTCGCTGACGGGTGCTCCCAACACCACACTTGATTTCAAGATCAATCGCAGTGGTGAAGATCACGCGATTGCAGCTGCATATGGTGGTAGGATCAGCGGTGATATGACTATAGATATCAGCGAAATTTCGCGTGACAACCTCGAGGATGGAAAGGAACTGATTATCGAATTTAAATCAAGTGACGACATTTTTGTCACGACAAAACTAGATTTGGAGGAGAATTAGTATGGAATTTAAAGCTGATGGTGATATGCCCCTGAAGGAATACTGGGGAGAACATTGTACTTTTATCGCAAAAGATCGCCACTGGGCGATCCAGACGGGGGACCAATACAGTTTCGAAACCTGTACGACACTGCGTCAATATGATGATTATATCAAAAAGGTTGCAGGCCATCTGGATATGTCGATCTCCGAAATTACTCCGGCAAATATTCTGCTCGCTGTCTCTAAAGTCGCTAAGGAATGCAAATACCAAGAAGCGACCGTCAAGACGATCATTTCAGCATTGCGAGACGTATTTTCTTACGCCGCCACATGCGGACATGCTTACAACATTCTCTCAAAAAATCGTGCAGGAGACAAGTCAAATAATCTTACGACTTTGATGATACAGAGGATCTTAGCCCCGGCAGTGGCAAATGCGGAGCTGAAAGAATTGAACGATAGTTGCCCGCGAGCCTTGACACTCGGGCAGCAGGGTCGTCTGGCGCTATATGCGGTGGAACATGTGCTGGAGGATGGCCGTTTCTGCGGCATTTTGATCTCATTGTACACTGGCATGCGCCCCGCGGAGTGCCGTGGACTGCGGTGGAACGATTTTCGCTCGTTCCCAGATCATCCAGACCGGCATTACCTGAAAATTGACGAAATTTTGAATGACAAATTGATGTACAGCAGGCAGGTGAAAACAAAAAACGCGCTGCGTAGTATCCCCGTTCACATTGAAATCGAGAGTGCTTTGCAGAAGCGGAAAAAATTTGTGCAGCAGAGTATGGGTGCGAACAAGGATATCGGGGAATTGCCCATTGTCTGCTTTGCAAATGAGTTTAAGGACCCGTGCCGCGGGCCGGATTATTCAAATTTTTCCTTTAAATTGCTGAAAGAATTTGGGGTTTCCAGCGAGCAGTTAGGCTTTTTTATTGCTCGATGAGCCTGATAATTTTACGCCATCGGATTCCCATCCGCCCATGCGGATATTGCGCCGGAATTTTGCGACGGTACTCCAGGCATGTACAGACATGTCGCTGGAGGAGAAAGAATACATTTTCGGCCACAGGATCTCCGGCAAGGATGGTGCGAAAAAGCGCATTGAGTACAGCCGTAACATGGATCGGCTGTGGCGTATTGCGCAGAAGTTGGACAAAGCGCCCTTTTGCAAGAAGCTCTACGAACTTCATCTTCCTCAGCTCACCGTAGGTGACAGTAGCGTAACACAGGAAGGCCGCGGACAGGGTATGATCAGAGTTCCCTGGGAGAAAGCCGTGTGCGGGCAAAAATTACATCTGCATTTTGAGGGTAGCCCAAATGCTTCTGTGAGTATCTCCACTCCGAATGCCGTGCGCCCCTTCGGTGGACTGCCTGTCGAGGTAAAGATGGCTGACGCACCCGTTTCCTGGGGTGACCCTTTGCCGCCAATCAACGCTGAGGCAATGCATTGGGAAGCAGCGAAGAAAGTGCGGTATCTGAAGAAAACTGACAAATAAATGCATGAAGTGGAAAGCTGACACAAATGCAGAAAATATGGGCGTTGAGGAAGTCAGACCTCGACGCCCACGTTTTGTCGTTACACATCTTGGAACCAACTTTGAACTAACTTGGGATTAGTTCAAACAAACCATAAACTACCACATCGCACGCGGTGCCAGTGCGGAAGATTAAAGCATGCGGGTACGCTGTTAAACAAAGCGTTTTCCTGTTGCAGGATATGACGGGAAATAATCAATCCGGATAGTTTGTTGCCTTTATACCAGTTGAGAGCCCCTCGATATATAGCAGCAAGAATTGCAATTAAAAGAAAAATTCAAACTTCTTGGGTAGAAAACAGCCCGATGCGGAGGTTCACTCCGTATCGGGCTGTTTTTCGCGGTCGATGGTTTCATTGATCGCGCGGTAGATGAATGCGTTGGTAGACTCCCCGTTGGCGGCGGCGTGCGCCTGAATGCGAGCCTTGTTGCCTTTTGGGACGCGGAAAGTGATGCTTTCCAGCTTTTCCTCACGGTATTTTTTGTTGGCGCGCAGCTGCGCTTCTGTCTGTGCCATGTGAGCTCCTCCCCAAAGATGCTTTTATCATTATAACGAATTATCTTATGTGAAGCAAGAACTATTGCGTTAATGTGACCTCACATATTTTACAAATTATCTTTCTCTTTTTTGGTATGTTCGACTATTGATGTGAGGTCACATATATGCTATACTGTCTTTACAAAAGAAAAACAACGGCAGTTGCAGGGAGTTGGCGCTCCCTACAACCTGCGCAGGTGATTACCGCACCTACACAACGGACGAATCCGCACCGCATAGGGTTATTATACCCGTTTGACCCTGATTTTGCAAGCGGAATCCGGTCTATTTGTCATACTCATGACACCGTGTAGTGCCTCGGCCTGCACGGTGTTTCTCTTTTCTCATTTCGCCGAAAGGAGGAAAACGCATGAGTCAAAATCGTATCCCGTTTCCCGTGTCCCCGTCATGTTCCACGTCCCCGGCTCATAGGCTGTGGCGAGGGGGAATGAACATGGAAGTGAAGCATACCCATCCGCAGTATGAGGATACGCAGGCGCGGCAGCAGCAGATGAAGGACACCTACGCCGCCTGCATGGCGAAGCTGCGGGCGCTGCGGGCGGCCCAGCGGGAAAAGACCGCATGAAGACGGACGCGGTATACGCCCGTCAGTCCGTGGAGAAAAAGGACAGCCTGTCCATCGCGGGGCAGATCGACCTGTGCCGCCGCACGGCGGGCGGCGGGGAGCTGCGGGTCTACAAGGACGCAGGATACTCCGGCAAGAACACCGAGCGTCCCGCTTTCCAGCAGCTGATGAAGGACATCCGCGCCGACCGCATCGGCACGCTGTATGTCTACCGGCTGGACAGGTTTTCCCGCAGCGTGGCGGACTTCGGCCAGCTGTGGGAGGTGCTGCAGGAGCACCATGTGGAGTTCGTGTCGGTCAACGAGAACTTCGACACCAAGACGCCTATGGGGCGGGCCATGCTGCACATCATCATGGTGTTCGCCCAGTTGGAGCGGGAGACCACCGCCGAGCGCGTGCGGGACAACTACTACCGCCGCGCGGCGCTGGGCGCGTGGCCCGGCGGCCCGGCGCCCTACGGCTTCGACAATGGCCGGGCCCGCGGTCGGGATGGCCGTGAGGTGCCGTCCCTCATTCCCAACGACAGGGCGGCGGTGGTACAGCGGATCTTTCAGGAGTATGCCGCGGAGGGGATGTCGCTGGGACTGCTGGCCCGCAAGCTGACCGCCGAGGGCATCCCCGCCCCCAAACGCGCCACGTGGGACAACGTGACACTGTCCCGCCTGCTGCACAACCCGGCATATGTGATGGCGGACGAGCAGGTCCGGCTTCACTATCTAGGGCAGGGCGTGGAGGTCACCAGCCCGTCTGAGGCCTTTGACGGCGTACACGGCGTGCTGCTGGTGGGAAAGCGGGAGGCCAACGCCCGGAAGTATACCAAGACCGAGAACCATCGGGCGTCCGTACTGAACAGCGTAGGCGTCGTGCCGTCGCCGCTGTTTCTGGCGGTGCAGGCAAAGCTGGCTCACAACCGTCAAGTGGGCAACAGCGGCAAGGGCAAGCACACATGGCTCTCCGGCCTGCTGAAATGCGCCAAGTGCGGCTACAGCCTGTCCGTCGTGGCGGACAAGTCCTATCGCTATTTGGCGTGCAGCGGGCGGTACAATATGAACCGCTGCGACGCCGCCATCCACGTCAAGTTGGCGGAACTGGAAGCGGTGGTGCAGACGGAGATCGAAAAGCTGCTGGCTCAGTGTCCGCAGGAGCCCGTTGTGCCAAAGCCGGAGGAGGACGGCTACGTCCAGCAGCTGCTGGAGCTGGATCGCCGCGCCGAGCGCCTGATGGACGCCTTTGCCGAGAGCGAGGATCTGCCCGCGTCCTATCTGCAGAAGGCGCTGGGGAAGATCGAAAAGGAGCGCGAAGCGCTCCGGCAGGCCCAGCGGCGTGAAGCTGGCCGCGTTCCGCTGCCGGAAAAGCTGGTGTTCTGCGAACTATCCTTCGAGGAGAAGAAAGCCGTGGCTGCCCAGTTCATCCGCCGTATTGAAGTAGCAGAGGACAGCGCAGAGATCATCTGGGCGGTGTAAATCAAATTTGATACGAATGAGGAGTAATCATTATGAACAACGAACGTAAAACAACTGTCGAAGTGAACATGACCGATGACGAGTGGATCGAGCTGCTGTGTCTGTGCGAGGACATCAACCTGACGCCGGAGGATCTGGCCGTGGCATTCTGCCAGGAGGTCATCCGCCAGCAGGCGCTGCTGCGCATTATCGCTGCCGCCATTCGCTCCGACATGGCCAATCAACTCAATCGATAACAGGAGGATATTCACCAATGAAAACCGAAAATAAGACACCCATTGCGGAGGAGATCATCCGCAACACCCCCACCGGCCACGGCCTGTTCGCCGGTATCGGGGACAATTTCAACAGCGTGGCGCAGGTCATCTGCGAGCTGATGGACGACGCGGTCTCCAACCTCCGCGCCAACAAAGACGACCCCGAACTGTCCATGAGGGTAGTGCTGTCACTGGAAAACCTGGGCGATGCGGTGGAGATCACCGTGACAGACGGCGGCACGGGCATTGCCGACCTCAGTAGCGCCCTGGCCATCGCGTGCAGGGATGGCGCGCAGACGCCGCTGAACGAGCACGGTTTCGGGCTCAAGCACGCACTGGCCTCCTGCGACAGCAGCCCCGAGCAGAAGTGGAGCATCCGCACTCGCACAAAGACGGACGCGGCGGCAAATCAGTACCGCGAGGTCAAGGCGCCGTATTCCATGGGCACGTCTGAACTGGACAAGCCCATGAAGGTGCGTTTCTATGCAGGTACGGGCGACCTGCCCCACCCCACAGGTACATCGATCTCCGTCCGCTGCCCTATGGCGAAGTTCCGGACGGTGAAGCCCGACCGTAAGGCGGCACCCTCCGACTTCCACAATTTGGTGCGGTACATCATTGAAGAACTGCGGTACGTCTACGCAGGCATTCTGGCAAATACATCCATCACCATGGAGGTGTGGGAGATCAGCGGCGGCGAGGAAACGCAGCATACGCTGACGCCGTTGCTGCCGGTGTGGGAGGAGGGCAGTGTGAAGGATTACGGTGAGATCCCCTGCAACCTGGGCGGCGGCCCGCTGACCATCCGCTGTAAGTACGGCAACATCCTGAAGAATCCGTCCAACGCTATCTACTACAAGTGCAACATGGAGTCCAGCGGCGTGGAGCTGCGCATCAACGGACGCGCCATTGAGCACGGAATGTTTGACCGCGTCTGGGGAGAGGCCATTCATCCCAGCCAGAACCGCTTTCTGGTGCAGGTGGATCTTATCTCGGACAACCCCGCTGCGTTGCCTGCCACGAAGAACACGAAAACTTCTTTCTGCGAAGCCGATCCCCGCCTGAAGAACCTGCTCAGTTGGATCGCGTCCTACGTCCCCGCCCCGGCCAAGGATGTGGACTCGGTGGAACTGCGGTACGTCAAGGAGTTGACCACCAAGCGGGAGAATGATCCCACCGCCCTGCGGGTGAGCCGCGAGGAGCCGGTGTTTCAGAAGATTGGGCTGAAGGCCAAGGTTGACCTGTTCGTGGGTTACATCGACCGTGTGACCATCTACGAGGCCAAGGCCGGCAAGACCAAGGCGCTGGATCTCTACCAGCTCCGTATGTATGTGGATGGCTGCGCACTGGACAATAAGCCTGTGGACGAAGCCGTGCTGATCGCCAAGCGCCATTCGGCGGAGGTGAAGGAACTGCGGGACATCCTGAACACCCTGACCGCGCCTGACGGACGCCCCTACAACTTTCGGTTGGCTACATGGGATGAAGAGGGTATCGTGATCCGCCAGAGCGCGTGAGAACAGCGGGGGAAAAGTGTGCAATGATTGCACACTTTTCCCCTGGCAGAGAGGAGTGAGAATATGGCCGGAGAAAGTAAAACACTGCTTTATGAAGGCCCTCATTGTGATGATGAGGATGAGAAGATGGACAGACGCATCTCTCAGGTAGCTTTTGTCGCGTATCAGCAAGCTAAGATAAAAGGCATTCCCGTGGCCCGTTATGACGCGGAGAAAAAGGCGACCTATTTGCTGTACCCCGACGGACACCGTGAATACACGGACAAGCCACCCGAGAAAGCACCATCATCCGCTGGACTTACACCGCAAAATCAGGTACAATGGGAGCAGAAATTCACAAAAGAGAAAGGACGACTGACCATGACATATACTTCCGCACAGGCCAACAAGCTGCTGAAAAAGCTCAACGACGAGCACGCCGCCCTGCTGGACAAGGAGAGCCGCAGTAAGGATTTCCGCGCCGCTATGGGCGAGGACGTGGAGTCCGTGCGCCCTGCTTACGACTACGCCGACACGCAGAAGAAATTGGCGGAGCTGGAGCAGCACATCCGCAAGGTGAAGCACGCTATCAACGTGTTCAACGCCACACACATTATCCCCGATTTTGGTATGACCATCGACGAGATGTTGGTGTACATCCCTCAGTTGACCCAGCGTAAGAACAAGCTGGCCGACATGAAAGCCCGTCTGCCCAAGCAGCGGGTGGAGGAGCAGTACGGACGGCAGTCCAATATCATCGACTATTCCTATGCCAATTACGA
>CAVHYW010000087.1:0-6790 GCA_963640475.1 bacterium
CCAGATGGCCGCTGGCCACCCAGGTCTGGGGGTTCATGAGGATGGCGGCGTCCTGACCCACGTTATAGGGGTTCTCCTGCACGAACTTCTTCCACCATGCCTTCTTGATGTTGTTCTTCAGCTCCACGCCCAAGGGGCCGTAGTCCCAAGTGTTGGCGAGGCCGCCGTAGATCTCGGAGCCTGCGAAGATGATGCCGCGGTTTTTGCACAGCGCCACGATCTTATCCATGGTCTTTTCGGTGTTTTTCATGGTGATATCTCCTTTGTTCTTTATTATGATTCTTTCTCGGTTATTTATATTTAATCGGTTTTTGCCGCGGTTTATCCGTGGCAAAAACACCATAAAAGCGACCAACGGGAGCTCTCGCATCGACCAAAGCACCGCAGGTGCTGCGATAAATGCGAGTTCCTACTTGGAAAACAACGTTTTCCAAGTAATATAAAAACGCCCTGATACCGTTGTAACGGTATCAGGGCGAACTAAACAAATAGTCCGTGGTTCCACCTGAATTTGGATGATTCCACACTCTTACTGCCGGTAACGGGGCGTCCGGCGGGCATTTCCTCCCGCGGCTCCGGGCAGCCACGCCCTTCATCGCCTGTAACTTTGCCTAGAATAGCACGTTTTTCGGCAGGTGTCAAGGAATTTTGCAGCGAGTATATCGACAAAAATTGACAAAATCCCGAACAGCTGCTACAATACTCAGCAGGAGAAGTCCTGTTCTTTGAACAACGGCAGGCGGTTTGGCTTACACCACCCGAAAGGGGGTGATTTGATGCCTATGACACTGACATTCCATATCTTTGGATTTGTTGTGACCATTCGTGTCAAACGCGAAAACCGCCACTCTGGCAAGTGACGGTTTTCTAAAACATTGAAAACTTGATTGAACCGGAGCTAAACCGCTTGTCAGCAGGACTTCTCCTGCTTTTTATTATACACGGGTGCCCGCGTTTGTCAAGCGGGCGCTTTTATTTTTTCGCAGCGCTGTCGATCAGGGCCAGAGGGCCTGCGGTGCCGTCGGGCTTGATGTCGATGCTGGCGGTAGGCCGCTGTCCCTCCACGAAGGTCACCGTCCAGACGCCGGTTTTTATATCGTACCGGCCATAGGTCTCGTCATACGGGCCGTCATACTGGGTCTTGGCGGTGTCGATGGCCTCCTGCTCCGTCATGGCGTCGCGGCCGAACTGGGCGGTGCCCAGAATGGCCAGCACCTCGTCACGGCAGCTGTCCCACGTCTCTCTGGTCAGCGTACCCACGGGCGCGCACACATAGTCGCCGGGAGTTTTCTCAAAATACAGGTTCAGCCACAGATTGCCGTTGTTTTCCTCCGTGTGCTGCCACACCATCTGGCCGCCGGACAGGGTCAGCTCCTCGCTGGTGACGCCGGTGCCGCAGATGCCATAGCCGCCCCGCCAGCACAGCAGCTTGAAGTCCAGCGCCTTATCATCGGTTTTCCAGAAGCGGATGCCCTCGGTGCTCAGCTCCTTGTCCTGCACCGATTCCCACTGCCAGCCCTCCGGAATGGTCATGGCTATGTCCACATAGCCGCTGGTGTAGCTGGCGGTCTCGCCGGTGATGACAGGCTGCGGATCGGGCGTGTTTACATTTCCGGTGGGATCGTCGGCGGGGATTTTCGCCGCGCAGCCGCTCAATGTGCTGACAGCCGCCAGCGCCAGTACGCATACCGCCGTCAAGAGAATGAGAGAGACAGAACGTTTCATGGAAAGCACCAACCTTTCTGTCTATTAGACGCTGCCGCTGGGCAAAATGTTTCCAAAGGAAAGTGTTTTTTTGATAAAGGGTGCGTTGGATCATCAGACGGGGAAAAACAAAAACAGACGTCCAGCGGACGTCTGTTACATGTGGTTCGTTAACCGATCTTGTTGAGCTTCAGGGTCAGAGCGGACTTCTTGTGAGCCGCGTTGTTCTTGTGCATCAAACCCTTGGCAGCAGCCTTGTCGATGGCCTTGACCGCCACCTTGTAAGTGCCCTCGGCCTCGGTGCGATCGCCGTCAACGGCAGCAGCCTCGAACTTCTTGATAGCAGTCTTCAGTGCGGACTTTTCGGCTTTGTTGCGGGCATTGCGCGCCTCTGCCACCAGAACACGCTTCTTAGCAGACTTGATATTCGGCAAACCAAACACCTCCTCGGTTATGACATTAACGTAGATACAAAGTCCCACGCAGGATGATATTTTAGCATCTTTGCCTAGAAATTGCAAGCTTTTTTTTGATATTTGTCTCTTTTTTTCGCGAAAAAGTTTTGGCGGCGGGAAATTGCGCCGTCACCCACAAGATTTTGTGTTTGGGAAAGGAGCGTGACCACAAACATGCGGATCACACGGACGGATCTGGCGCTGGAATCCATGGAGGAGCTGCGGTCGGGCGGTGGGATTTCCCGGCTGGCTGGTGTCAGCGCCGCGGAGTATACCCGCCACGGCTGCGGCGTGACGGAGGTGCGCGTCACCACGAAGCAGGCGGCGGAGGCGTTGGGCAAGCCGGAGGGACGGTATGTGACCATGGATCTGCGGCCCTGCTTCCGGCGGGAGGAGAATTTCTTCCGCCGCTCGGTGGAGTGTCTGGCGGAGGAGCTGCGGCGAATGCTGCCGGAGGTGGGGGAGGACTTCCCTGTGCTGGCGGCGGGTCTTGGCAACCGGGGCATGACCGCCGATGCGGTGGGGCCGCTGGCGCTGGAGAACCTGCTGGTGACCCGGCACATGGTACGGTCGCTGCCCCGGCAGTTCCGGGGTTTCACGCCGGTGGCGGCGGTGTCCCCCGGCGTGCTGGCGGCTACCGGTATGGAGACGCTGGAGCTGCTGCGAGGCGCGGTGCAGGCCTCCGGCTGCGCCGCCGTTATCGCCATTGACGCGCTGGCTGCCCGCAGCCGCGACCGGCTGTGCGCCACCATCCAGCTGGGGGACACGGGACTGATCCCAGGCAGCGGCGTGGGCAACCACCGGAAGGCCATCAACGCCCGGACGCTGGGAGTGCCGGTGATCGCGGTGGGGGTGCCTACGGTGATCGCCGCCAGTCTGCTGGGGGAGGGCATGGAGGACGACGATCCCCTGTTTCTGACGCCCCGTGACATCGATGAGAAGGTGCGGGAGCTGGGCCGGGTGATCGGCTACGGCATCACCATGGCCTTGCAGAAGGGCCTGACCGTGGAGGACATCACGGGACTGCTGGGGTGAGCCGCCAAGGCGGCAGAGAAAAGTGAAGAGAGAAGAGGGAAGAGATGCGGTATGCCGCCAGCGGCGGCATATTTTAAATTGTGCCGCAAAGCGGCACACAACAGTTTTTCACTTTTCGCTCTTATCTCTTCTCTGGTAAAGAAAAAGCTGCCTTTCGGCAGCTTTTTCTTTACTTCTTGTTGGGATTGTAGTAGTCCGTGGGCTCCTCCAGAACGATGGGCAGGCCGTTCTGATACACCGGCAGGGTCTGGAACTTGAAGCGGCTGGCGGCGTGCTTGCGGTCAATGTCCGCCTTGATCTTCTCGTCCACCACGCCGCGGCGGATGTACTCGTTGACGGCGTGATAGGTGAAGCCCAGATTGTCCTCGTCGGTGAGGCCCGTCAGACCGTCGGACGGCGGCTTGATGAGGAACTTCTCCGGCAGGCCCAGCGCACGGCCCAGCGCAATGACCTCCTCAGTGGTGTACATGCCCAGCGGGGAGAAGGCGCCGGCGCTGTCGCCGTAAATGGTGCAGTAGCCCACCCAGTCCTCGCTGAGGTTGCTGGTGTTGATGACGATGCCCTGCTCCACCGTCTGGGCCACGGCGTACAGGGTGGCCATGCGGACGCGGCTGGGCAGGTTCACCAGCGTCTGGCGGCTGGGGGTCAGGCCCACCCGCTCCATCTCCTTCACCACGCCCTGTACGGCGTCGTGGATGTTGATGGTCACATGGGGAATGCCCAGCACGTCCACCAGACCGTTGGAGTAGTCGATATCCGGCTGCACGCCGTCTGGCATCAGCACGCCCATGACGTTCTCCTTGCCATAGGCGGCCACGGCCAGCGCGGCCACGGTGGAGCTGTCCTTGCCGCCGGAGATGCCGATGACGGCAGTCTTGCCGTAGCAGGCGGCCATCTGCTGGTGCATCCATTCCAGCAGTCCGGCAAGCTGTAATTGCACGTTGAATTCCATGGAGAGACCCTCCTTGTTCAAATTTGGTTTATTGTAGCACAGGGAAGGAGCGAGCGCAAGTGGGAAATGGTGCGCCAGTTGTGCATAGAGGGCGGGGTGATGTATCCCGCATTGTCGCGGGAACGATTTAAAGGCCCCCTCTGACGAGGGGGCTGTCGAGCGAAAGCGAGACTGGGGGAGAGACCGGTCTTGCGCCACACTTTTTATGTGTATCGTCTCTCCCTCCGTCATGACCTGCGGTCATGCCACCTCCCTCGTCAGAGGGAGGCAAAAAAATGCGGATTGCCGCGTCGGGCTTGCGCCCTCCTCGCAATGACAGGCAAGCAGCAAAAAAGGAAGCCCGGCGGGCTTCCTTTTTCGGTAAATCAGTCTCAGTCGTCTTTCTCCACTTCACCAACAATGGCAATATGCAGCTCGTCCAGCTGCTTTTGCTCGACGGTGGAGGGTGCGCCCATCATGATATCCTGTGCGTTCTTGTTCATGGGGAAGGGGATGATCTCGCGGATGGAGCTCTCGCCCGCCAGCAGCATCACCATGCGGTCCACGCCCGGCGCGATACCGGCGTGGGGAGGCGCACCGTAGCAGAAGGCGTTGTACATGGCGGGGAACTTCTTCTTCACGTCCTCCTCGCCCAGACGCACCAGCTCGAAGGCCTTGATCATGATCTCGGGATCGTGGTTACGGACAGCGCCGGAGCTGAGCTCCACGCCGTTGCACACCAGATCGTACTGGTCGGCGGTGATGGTCAGGGGGTCGATCTCGCCCTGCTCGGCCTTCAGCAGCACGTCCATGCCGCCGGCGGGCATGGAGAACGGGTTGTGGCAGAACTCCAGCTCGCCGCTCTCGTCGCCGATCTCGTACATGGGGAAGTCCACGATCCAGCAGAACTCATAGCGCTCCTTGTCCATATGGCCCTCGCAGGCGGCGCCGAAGGTCTTGATCAGCACGCCCACGGACTTGGTGGCGTACTGGCCCGCGGCCACCACCACCAGCGTGTTGGGCTTCAGGTTCAAGACCTTGGCCAGCTCCTCCTTGATGGGAGTGACGAACTTGGCGATACCGCCGGCCAGCTCGCCGTTCTCGTCCACCTTGAACCAATAGGCCTTGGAGCCGGACTGCACCTCGCAGTCGGTCAGCAGTTTTTCGATCTGCTTGCGGGTCAGGGTGCAGTCGGAGATGTCTACCATCTTCACGGTCTGGCCCTTGAGCGCCTCGAAGTCGCTGTCGGCGAACAGGTCGGTGACGTTCTTGCAGGTCAGGTCGATGCGCAGGTCGGGCTTATCGGAGCCGTAGGTCTCCATGGAGGTGGTGTAGGGGATGCGGCGGAAGGGGGCGCTGGAAGCCACGTTGTAGGTGCCGAACTTGGCGAAGATGGGAGGCAGCACATCCTCCAGCACGGCGAATACGTCGTCCTGAGTGGCGAAGGCCATCTCCATATCCAGCTGATAGAACTCGCCGGGGGAGCGGTCGCCGCGGGCGTCCTCGTCACGGAAGCAGGGCGCAATCTGGAAGTAACGGTCAAAGCCGGAGGTCATCAGCAGCTGCTTGAACTGCTGGGGCGCCTGCGGCAGGGCGTAGAATTTGCCGGGGTGCTTGCGGGCGGGCACCAGATAGTCGCGGGCGCCCTCGGGAGAGCTGGCGGTCAGGATGGGGGTGGTGATCTCTAGGAAGCCGTGCTCGGTCATGGCGGCGCGGAGGGCGGCCACCACCTGGCAGCGCAGGATGATATTCTGCTTCACGGCGGGGTTGCGCAGATCCAGGAAGCGGTACTTGAGACGGGCGGTCTCGTCGGCCTCGCGGCTGCGGTTGATCTCGAAGGGCAGGGAGTTGTAGCGGCAGCGGCCCAGCACCTCGATTTTGCTGGGAACCACCTCCACGTCGCCGGTGTCCTGCTTGGGGTTCTTGCTGGCGCGCTCGCGCACCACGCCCTCCACGGAGATGGTGGACTCCTTGTTGAGGCCGTTGATGATGGCCATAATCTCCTCGGACTCCACCACCACCTGGGTGGTGCCGTAGAAGTCACGCAGCACCACAAAGGCGAAGTTCTGGCCCACCGTGCGGACGTTTTCCATCCAGCCCACGATCTTTACTTGCTGGCCCACATGCTCCATGCGAAGCTCGTTGCAGGTATGTGTACGCATCTGCATCATACTGTTTTTTCTCCTTTTATGATAATGGTTTGTATAATTTGGATTGAATATTACAAATTGTTGTTATTTTGCAGGGGTATTTCGTCCCTGTGGGGACGAGGTACTTTTGGCCGTTGTCCCAAAAGTACCCAAAAGGACAACTTAAACCTGCGGTTTAAGAATCCGCGCACGCTATGCCCTTTTACAAATTTACGGCCTTATACCTCGCGCTCGCGGAAGTTGGTTGTCATCGCTATGTGTGACGAATTGACTTTCTTCTTGCGCCGCTGTCGCTCATGCGTAGCAACGGTAGAAGCGAAAGCGTTGTTCGGCGTAGGCATTAGCGGCAGCGGCGCTGGAGTAGAGACGATCCTTTTAACCAAACGAAAAAGAAAAGCTCATGTGAACGTGTGGTAGAGGTTTCAAACCTTATTCGGTGTATAGCGCGCCGGGAGGTGAAGGAACCGGAGGTTCCTTCCGGTGCTTTTGCCTACTTTTGTCACTGTTGACAAAAG
>CAVHYW010000088.1:0-6715 GCA_963640475.1 bacterium
GTGGGCGCTATGGAGGGCCTGATGCTGACCATGATGCTGCTGCTGGATCCCGGCGACGAGATCCTGGTGCCCGATCCCTGCTTCCCCAACTACTACGGTCAGGCATCCCTGACCGGCGCGTGCGCCAAGCCCGTCCCCACCTATGAGGACAACGACTACCGCATGATGGCGGCGGATATCGAGAAGTGCATCACGCCCCACACCAAGGCGCTGCTGCTGAACTCCCCCTGCAACCCCACCGGCGCGGTGCTGACCAAAGAGGACATTCTGGCCATCGCCGAGGTAGTGAAGAAGCATGACCTGTGGGTGCTGTCCGACGAGCCCTATGACAGCATCGTCTATGACGGCGTAACGCCTTTCAGTATCGCTCAGGTGCCGGAGGTGCGTGAGCGTGTGTTCGTACTGAACAGCTTCTCCAAATCCTATGCCATGACCGGCTGGCGCGTGGGCTATGTCGTTGCCCCTGACCCTGCCTGCGTCAAGAAGATGGCCCAGATGAACGAGGCCATTGCCTCCTGCGTGTCCAGCTTCTCTCAGGTGGCCGCTGCCGAGGCGCTGAAGAGCACCGCTTGTGTGGAGCAGATGGTGGCCGATTACACCCGCCGCCGGGATATCCTGATCGACGGCATCAACGCCATCCCCGGCTTCAGCTGCAAGAAGTCCGCGGGCAGCTTCTATGCCTTCGCCAACATCAAGGCCTTCGGCAAGACCTCTCAGGAGTTTGCTGAGGAGCTGCTGGTGGGCGCCGGTGTTGTTACTGTGCCCGGCTCCGCATTCGGTGACTGCGGCGAGGGCTACCTGCGTCTGGTGTTCGCTAACTCCGACGAGAATCTCAAGGAAGCCGTCCGCCGTATCGACGCCTATGTTCGCAAGGCGTATCCTGATATGAAGTAAAAATACCGCCATTCCATGAAAAACGGCCACATGGTAGAATCACTGACACAGTCGCCGCTTTTCTTGATGTATCAAAACGATTTGCTTAGGAGGAATTATTATGGAAAGAAACGTTACTATGCCGACATTGGAAAGCATTAAGAACTTCAAGGCTGCCATGGCATCGGAGCAGGGTGCTTTCGGCCCCTTTATGATTACCTCCGACCCTGCCTTTGTGGAAGCGGCCGGTTATGCCGGATATGATTTCGTGCTGCTGGATATGGAACACGGCCCCGGCACTTTTGAAAATCTGCAGAATCTGATCCGCGCCGCCAATGTGTCCGGTGTCTGCCCTGTGGTCCGCGTTCCCCGTGGGACGGATATCTGGATCGATCAGGCGCTGGATGTTGGCGCCGGTGCGGTTATGATTCCCCAGATCGACAGTGCCGATCAGGCCCGCGCCGCAGTGTCCGCCGCGAAATTCTCTCCCCGCGGCACCCGCGGCACCTGCCGCTTCGTCCGTTCCGCCGCCTATGGCGGGGTTCCCGGCGCGGACTACTTTGCCAAGGCGCAGGACACCGTGGTGATCCTTCAGGCCGAGGGCCAGAAGGCCATCGACAATCTGGATGACATTCTCAGCGTCGAAGGCGTGGATATCGTGTTCGTAGGGCCTTACGATCTGTCCGCCTCTCTGGGCATTATCGGACAGATCACCCATCCTCTGGTCATGGAGCGGATCGCGCAGATCGTGCAAAAGGCTGCCGCGAAGGGTGTGCAGGTGGGTTGCTTCGCCGACTCTGCCGAGTCCGGCCGCAAGCTGCTGGAGATGGGCGTGAAGTTCATCGGCTATTCCTGCGATACGGCGATCTTTATGAATATGGCAAAAGCTGACATTGCCGCCTTCCACGGCGAACATTGAAAGTTGAGAGGAATATGAGTAAGAAAAATTATGTTGTCATGGACGGCAACACGGCGGCGGCCCATGTTGCCTATGCCTTTACCGAGGTAGCGGCCATCTACCCCATCACGCCGTCCTCCCCCATGGCGGAGAAGGTGGACGAATGGTCCGCCAAGGGCCGGAAGAATCTGTTCGGCTCCACGGTGGATGTGATCCAGATGCAGTCCGAGGCCGGTGCCGCCGGCACCTGCCACGGCTCCTTGCAGGCCGGCGCGCTGACCACCACGTTCACGTCCTCCCAGGGCCTGATGCTGATGATCCCCGCCATGTACGCCATGGGCGGTCAGTTCCTCCCCAGCGTCATGCACATCGCCTCCCGCGTTGTCACCAGCAACCACCACTCTATCTTCGGCGACCACACCGACTTTATGACCTGCCGTACCACCGGCTATGCCATGCTGATGTCCTCCTCCCCTCAGGAGGCTATGGATCTGGCGGCGGTGGCACACCTGTCCGCCATCAAGGCGAAGTACGCCTTTATGCATTGCTTTGACGGCTTCCGCACCTCTCATGAGATGCAGCGCATCGAGGCGCTGGACTATGAGGAGCTGCGGCCTCTGCTGGATCAGGAGGCGCTGCGGGATTTCCGCCGCCAGTCCCTGAACCCCGAGCACCCCACCAACCGCGGCAACAACGTCAACCCCGACGTGTACTTCCAGTGCAAGGAGGGCGCCAACGTCAAGGCGGCCATCGTGCCGGATACCGTCCAGCACTATATGGACGAGATCAGCAAGCTGACGGGCCGCGACTACAAGCTGTTCAATTACTACGGCGCACCCGACGCCGAAGAAGTGATCGTTGTCATGTGTTCCGCCTCCGAGGCTGTGAAGGAGACCGTGGACTACCTCAACGAGCAGGGCCGCAAGGTGGGTATGGTGCAGATCCATCTGTACCGTCCCTTCTCCGTGAAGCACTTCTCCGCCGCCATTCCCGCCACAGTCAAGAGGATCGCCGTGCTGGATCGCAGCAAGGAGACCGGCTCCGTGGGCGAACCTGTGTATCTGGACGTGGTAACGGCGCTGAATCAGGCCGGCCGCGGCGATATCCGCGTGGTGGGGGGCCGTTACGGACTGTCCAGCAAAGATACTACCCCCGGCCAGCTGATCGCCGTGTACGACAATCTGCGGCAGGAGACGCCCAAGAACAGCTTTACCATCGGCATCAACGACGACGTGACCCATACCTCTCTGGATTACGAGAATGTGGAGTTCCATCATCCCGGTGAGATCTCCTGCAAGATCTGGGGTCTGGGCGGCGACGGCACCGTGGGTGCCAACAAGAATGCTATCTCCACCATCGGCCTGGTAGCCGATAAATACGCACAGGCGTACTTCTCCTACGACTCCATGAAGTCCGGCGGCCTGACCCAGAGCCACCTGCGCTTCGGCGATACGCCCATCCGCAGCACCTATCTGGTGTCCTCCGCTGATTTCGTGGCCTGCCATGCGCCTACCTACGTCAAGAAATATGATCTGACCGAGGATCTGAAGGACGGCGGCACCTTCCTGCTGAACTGCCCCTGGCCGGTAGAGGAGCTGGAGAAGCGTCTGCCCGCCAAGATGAAGCGTGATCTGGCCCGCAAGCACGCGCAGTTCTACATCATCGACGCCGCCAAGCTGGCTGCCGACATTGGCCTTGGCAAGCATACCAACAACATCCTTCAGGGCGCGTTCTTTGCCCTGACCAAGGTCATTCCCATGGATGTGGCCGTGGCGGACATGAAGAAGAACAACTACGCCACCTACTTCAAGAAGGCCGGACAGAAGATCGTTGACCTGAACGACAAGGCTGTAGACGTTGGCATTACCGCCGCGGTAAAGGTGGACATTCCCGCCGCATGGGCCGACGCGCAGGACGCTCCCGCTGCCGAGATCAACGCCACGCCCTTTGTCAAAGAGATCGTCGTTCCCATGGATCGCCAGCAGGGCGACAAGCTGCCTGTGTCCGTGTTCCAGAAGCACGGCGTGCTGGACGGCACCTGGGAGAACGGCACCTCCGCTTACTCCAAGCGCGGCGTGGCCACCTCCGTTCCGAAATGGGAGCCGACGGCCTGCGTCCAGTGCAACCGCTGCGCCATGAGCTGCCCCCACGCCGCCATCCGCCCAGTGCTGCTGACCGAAGAGGAGAAGTCGCAGGTTCCCGCCGGGTTTGTCACCGCACTCGCCAAGGGTATGGGCAAGGACGCTCCGACGTATTACTTCCGGATGCAGGTATCGCCCTACGACTGCCTGGGCTGCGGCGTGTGCCTGACGGCCTGTCCCGCCAAGGGCGCACTGACCATGGCTTCCTTCGAGGAGATGAAGGCCGAGCAGCCGCTGTTCGATCAGGTTGCCATGAACGAGACCTATTTGAAGAAGGACGTCATCAGCGATAAGAGCGTGAAGAACGTGCAGTTCGCCAAGCCCTACTTCCAGTTCTCCGCCGCCTGCGCGGGCTGCGCGGAGACAACGTACATCAAGCTTCTGAGCCAGCTGTTCGGTGACCACATGTATGTGGGCAATGCCGCTGGCTGCTCCTCCGCCATCAGCGGCGGTGCGCCCATCCTGCCCTACTGCAAGGACTGCCATGGCCATGGCCCCGCATGGGAGCACTCCCTGTTCGAGGACAATGCCGAGTTTGCTTACGGCTTCTTCCATGCGCAGGATGCCATCCGCAAGGAGCTGCTGATCCGTCTGGATGCCATCAAGTCTGCGGGTATTGCCGCAGAGGCTGTGGAGGCATACCAGAACGGGTGGAACAAGCACGAGACCTCCCGCGCCGTCACAGACGCGCTGCTGGCCGCTCTGGAAAAGGCCGAGCAGACGGAGGACGTGAAATACATCCTTGAAAACAGAGAATATCTGGCCAAGAAGTCCGTCTGGGCTGTGGGCGGCGACGGTTGGGCCTACGATATCGGCTTCGGCGGTATTGACCATGTCATGGCCCAGAACCGTGATGTGAACCTGATGGTACTGGATACCGAGGTGTATTCCAACACCGGCGGCCAGTCCTCCAAGGCCACGCCTACCAGCGCCACGGCAAAGTTCTCCGCCGGCGGCAAGCAGGTGGCAAAGAAGGATCTGGGCGGCATCTTGATGCAGTACGGCTATGTGTACGTGGCGCAGGTGGCCATGGGCGCCGATCAGGCCCAGACACTGAAGGCCCTGCGGGAGGCCGAGGCCTATCCCGGCCCCTCCATCGTCATCTGCTACTGCCCCTGCCTGGAGCAGCACATCAAGGCTGGTATGGGCAGCTCTCAGGATGAGATGAAAAAGGCTGTCGAGTGCGGCTATTGGCACCTGTACCGCTATGATCCCCGCCGGGTCGCGGAGGGTAAGAATCCCTTCCAGCTGGATTCTCCCGAGCCTGACACCGACAAGCTCATGGACTTCCTGATGGGCGAGAACCGCTTCGCCGCACTGAAGAACAACTTCCCGGAGAAGGCGGATGCGCTCTATGCCAAAGAAATTGCCGATGTGAAGGCACGTTACGCCAAGTATAAGAAGATGGCAGCGGACAATTAAAGCCTTATTCTGTATACTGAGCGATCAAAGAAGGGGAATCGCTCTAAACGGGCGGTTCCCCTTCTGCCCTACACTACATTTATTGCCGTAAGGAGACGATCCACATGTATCAGACGATTCATTATGAAAAGCAGGATCATATCGCTATCGTGACCATTGACCGGCCCGAAGCCCTGAACGCCCTGAATGGCACCGTCATCACGGAGCTGGAGCAGGTGGTGACGGAGCTGGAAAATGACCGCGACATCCGCTGCATGATCCTCACCGGCGCGGGCCGCGCGTTCGTGGCTGGTGCCGACATCGGCGCCCAGTACCCGCTGGATCTGGATGGCGGCCGCCGCTGGGGCCAGCGTGGAAGCGCCCTGTTCCGCCGTATTGAAAAGCTGGAGTTCCCCACCATCGCCGCGGTGAACGGCTTCGCACTGGGCGGCGGCTGTGAGCTGGCCCTCAGCTGCGATATCATTCTGGCCTCCGAGAAGGCCAGGTTCGGCCAGCCCGAGGTGGGGCTTGGCATCACCCCCGGTTTCTCCGGCACCCAGCGTCTGCCCCGCCGTGTGGGCATCGCCAAGGCCAAGGAGCTGATCTTCTCCGGCAAGATGATAAAAGCCGACGAGGCGGAAAAAATCGGCCTTGTCAAAGCCGTCTACGCCCCCGAAGCCCTCATGGACGGCGCACTGGAGATGGCAAAGTCCTTCACCAAGAACGCTCCTATCGCCGTGAAGTACGCCAAGGCCTGCATCGACCGGGGCATGCAGATGGATATTGACGGCGGCATCGCCGTCGAGAACGAGCTGTTCGCCATGTGCTTTGCCACCGCCGACCAGAAGGAAGGCATGGGGGCCTTTCTGGAAAAACGTACCGCCAACTTTCAGAACAGGTAAATTGCGTTATGAAGCTGAATCAAGATGAGATCAAAACGATCCTGCCGCACCGTGAACCGATGCTTCTGGTGACATCGGTAGAAGATTTGAGACCCGGCGAGGATATCCGCGCCGTCTTTTTCGCGGATCCTGAAATGGCTATCTTTCGCGGACACTTCCCGGAAGAGCCGATACTGCCGGGCGTATATTCCATAGAATGTATGGCGCAGACGGTGGATATCCTGCTGATGACAACACCGCGCTACGCCGGAAAAACGCCGCTCCTTTTAGGCGTTGACAAGGTGAGCTTCCGGAAAAAGATCCTGCCGGGAGACACCCTTGAGATCCATGCAAATATTATTTCCGAGAAAAAAGAAAAAACCATCGTCACTTGCGCTGCCGAAGTATACGTTCATCAGGAACGGGCGGCCAACGGCGATATAACGATAGCTATGCGGTAAATTGAAGGAGGAAACGAAAATGGCACTGATGACTGCGAAAGAATACATTGACTCCCTGCG
>CAVHYW010000089.1:0-6496 GCA_963640475.1 bacterium
GGGGCCAAGGCGGTTGATATCCCGCCCCGACTCAACAACAACATACATATATGAAAGGACGCACTATGGATAAGATCAAAATGACAACGCCGCTGGTGGAGATGGACGGCGACGAAATGACCCGCGTGCTGTGGCAGATGATCAAAGATCAGCTGATCCTGCCCTTTGTGGATCTGAAAACAGAGTATTACGATCTGGGCCTGCTGCACCGCAACGAGACCAAGGATCAGGTGACCATCGACGCCGCCAAGGCCACGGAGCGTCTGGGCGTGGCCGTCAAGTGCGCCACCATCACCCCCAACAAGCAGCGCATGGAGGAATATCCCCAGCTGACCGAGATGTGGAAGAGCCCCAACGGCACCATCCGCGCCTATCTGGACGGCACCGCCTTCCGCGCCCCCATCGTGGTGCCCTTTATCCACCCGGTGGTGAAGAACTGGGAAAAGCCCATCACCGTGGCCCGTCACGCCTATGGCGACATGTATAAGGCCGTGGACATGGTCACCGACGAACCGGGCACCGCCACCCTGACCTTCAAGGGCGAGAGCGGCGCGGAAAAGACCCTGACCGTCCAGACCGTGAAGGGGCCCGCCGTATGGCAGGGCCAGCACAACACGGAGAAGAGCATCCGCGCCTTTGCCAAGAGCTGCTTCCAGTACGCCATGGCCAACAGGCAGGATCTGTGGTTCTCCACCAAGGACACCATCTCCAAGGTGTACGACGGCGAGTTCAAGCGCATCTTCGAGGAGGAGTACGAACAGAACTACAAGGAAAAGTTTGCCGAGCTGGGCATCACCTATTTCTATACCCTCATCGACGATGCCGTGGCCCGCGTGATCCGCTCCAAGGGCGGCTTCATCTGGGCGCTGAAGAACTATGACGGCGACGTGATGAGCGACATGATCTCCACCGCCTTTGGCTCTCTTGCCATGATGACCTCTGTGCTGGTGTCTCCCGACGGGGTGACGGAGTATGAGGCCGCTCACGGCACCGTGACCCGCCACTACTATAAGCACCTGAAGGGCGAGGAGACCTCCACCAACCCCATGGCCACCATCTTCGCGTGGACAGGCGCCCTGCGCAAGCGGGGTCAGCTGGACGGCCTTGCCGATCTGACCGCCTTTGCCGACAAGCTGGAAGCCGCCTGCTTCACCACGCTGAATCAGGGCACCATGACCAAGGATCTGGCCGGTCTGGTGGACGAGGGCTTTGAAGCCCATTCCGTCACCTCCGCCCAGTTTATCGCCGCCATCCGTCAGAATCTGGAAGCCGCGCTGTAAGGAGGCCGTCTATGAAACTGATCACCACCGGCAATGCCGGGACCATGGAATCCAACGACATTATGATCACCGTAGAGCCGTCCGACGCGGGCGGCGTGCAGGTGGAGCTGACCAGCAACGTCTATCAGCAGTTCGGCAAGCAGATCATCGCCGTGATCCGCGAGACCGCCGCCGACTACGGCGTGGAGAACGCGCTCATCACCGCCGTGGACAAGGGTGCGCTGGACTGCACCGTCCGGGCGCGGGTGGCTACCGCCCTGACCCGCGCGGCGGAGTGCCATGACTACACATGGGAGGTGCGGCAGGATGTATAAGAAGGATCGCTTGCGCCGCAGCATGATGTTCGTGCCCGGCAACAACCCCGGCATGATCCGGGACGCCCACATCTACGGCGCGGACTCCATCATGTTCGATCTGGAGGACAGCGTGGCCTATACCGAGAAGGATGCGGCCCGCTTTCTGGTGTATAACGCCCTGAAGACCCTGCATTTCGGTACAAAGGAGACGGTGGTGCGCATCAACGACCTCTCCAGCGGTCTGGGCATCGAGGATCTGGAGGCCGTCGTCCGGGCCGGTGTGCAGGTGGTGCGCCTGCCCAAGACCGACAGCGCCCAGGATGTCATTGACTGTGAACGGGAGATCGAACGCATCGAGTGGGAAGCCGGTATCCCCGTGGGCACCACCGGCATGATGGCCGCCATCGAAAGCGCCAACGGCGTGCTGAACGCCGTAGAGATCGCCAAGGCCAGTGACCGGCTCATCGGTATCGCGCTGGGCGCGGAGGACTATGTCACCGACCTGAAAACCACCCGCAGCGACGGCATCGAGCTGCTCTTTGCCCGCTGCATGATCCTGAACGCCGCCCGAGCCGCCGGTATCGCCGCGCTGGACACGGTGTTCTCCAACGTCAACGATGAGGAGGGCTTCATCGCCGAAGCCGCTCTTATCAAGAAGCTGGGCTTTGACGGCAAATCCGTCATCAATCCCCGTCAGATCGAGCCGCTGCACAAGGTGTTCATGCCCAGTGAGAAGGATCTCAACAAGGCACGGGCCATTATGGAGGCCATTGCCGAGGCCAACGCACGGGGCAGCGGCGTGGCCAGCCTCAACGGCAAGATGATCGACAAGCCCGTGGTCACCCGTGCCAAGCGGCTGCTGGAGCTGTACGAGGCCGGCAGCAAGGCCGACGAAGTGGAGGAGCTGTAACATGGTAGAACTGAATAAGATCCCCCATATCAACGAGATCAGCAACCACGGCGCGTTCGCCGGGGCCGGACAGAAGAAGACCGCCACCTTCCGTGAGCGGTATCACCAGCAGAACAAGGTGGTGTCCTCGCTGGAGGAGGCCATCCGCCGCACGGGGCTGCGCGACGGCATGACCATCAGCTTCCACCACCACTTCCGCAACGGCGACCACATCATCAACATGGTGGTGGATAAGCTGGCGGAGATGGGCTACAAGAATCTGACGCTGGCAGCGTCCTCGCTGGCCTCCGTCCACGCGCCCCTGATCCAGCACATCAAAAATGGCGTCATCACCCATATCGAGACCTCCGGCCTCCGCGGTGAGCTGGCGGAGGAGGTCTCCCGCGGTCTCATGGACTGTCCGGTGGTGTTCCGCTCCCACGGCGGCCGGGCCAGCGCCATCCGCAGCGGTGAGCTTCACATCGACGTGGCGTTTCTGGGCGCGCCCTCCTGCGACCCCTACGGCAACGCCAACGGTTACAGCCGCGACGATGACGACGGCATCGCCTGCGGCTCGCTGGGCTATGCCCGCACCGACGCCAAGTATGCCGACAACGTTATTATCATCACCAATCATCTGGTGGCCTACCCCAACGCGCCGTGGGCCATCCCCGAATACGATGTGGACTATGTGGTGCTGACCGACGACATCGGCGACCCCAAGGGCATCATGTCCGGGGCCACCCGCTACACCAAGGACCCCAAGGAGCTGCTGATCGCCAAAACCGCCGCCAATGTCATTGAGGCCACCGGCTATCTCTACGACGGCTTCTCCATGCAGATGGGCAGCGGCGGCGCGGCGCTGGCCACCGCCCGCTTCCTGCGGCAGAAAATGCTGGATCAGCACATCCACTGCCGCTTCGCGCTGGGCGGCATCACCGGCCAGATCACCGCCATGCACGAGGAGGGTCTCATCGACCGCGTGCTGGACGTTCAGAGCTTCGATCTGGATGCGGCGCTGTCGCTGAAGAACAACCACTTCCACCACCAGATCGGCGCGACGTATTACGCCAGCCACATGATCAGCGCGGCGGTGGACCAGCTGGACTTCGTGATCCTCTCCGCGCTGGAGATCGACACGGATTTCAACGTTAACGTGCTGACCGGCTCTGACGGCGTGATCCGCGGCGCCATCGGCGGCCATCCCGACACCGCCGAAGGTGCCAGCCTGTCGGTGGTGGTAGCCCCGCTGACCCGCGGCCGCATCCCCACCATTGTCAAGCACGTCAACACCGTGGTCACCCCCGGCGAGGTGGTGGACGTGGTGGTGACGGAGCAGGGCATCGCCGTGAACCCCCGCCGCCCCGATTTGAAGAAGAAGATCGAAGCCGCCGGACTGCATGTGTTCACCATTGAGCAGCTGCAGCAGCGTGCCGAGGCGCTGGTGGGCGTACCCGAGCCCATCCGCTACAAGGATCGCATCGTGGGCGTGGTCATGTACCGCGACAACACCATCATCGACGTGGTGCGCGAGATCGACGAGGATGCGTGAATTACTGCTTTGCAAGGCCGTCCCTCCCCGGTGGGGGACGGCCTATGTCGCTCTGCTGGCCGAAGGCGGCCTGCGTGACGAGGGCCACACCGATATCACCGCCCTGCTGACGGAGGACGATGCCCTGCTGGGCTGCGGCTCCCTGGGCGGCAAGGTCATCCGTCAGGTGGCCGTCTCCCCCGCCGCCGAGGGGCAGGATGCCTGCGCCCGCATCGTCTCCGCGCTGGTGCAGGAGTCGGTAAAGCGGGGCGTTCCTTACCCGTTTCTGTTCACCAAGCCCCAAAACGCACGGCTGTTCCGCTCGCTGGGGTTTTATCCCGTGGCAGAGACGGCGGACATGGTGATGTTGTGCCGCCAGCGTGACGCGCTGGGGCGGTTTCTGGCACCCCTGCCCCGTTGGCAGGAGGGCGTTACCGGCTGCGTGGTGTGCCACGCCAACCCCTTCACAAGAGGGCATCTGCACCTCATCGCCACGGCAGCGGCGCAGTGTGACCATGTACTGGTGTTCGTGGTGGCGGAGGAGGGCGGCCCCTTCCCTGCCAACCACCGGCTGGCGCTGGTACGGGAGGGTACGGCACATCTGCCCAACGTGACCGTCTGCTCCGGCGGTGACTTTCTGGTGAGCCGGGCCACCTTCCCCGCCTACTTCCTGCGGGACGAGCAGTCGGAGGACGCCCGGTGCGACCTCGACCTGACGCTGTTTGGCCAACACATCGCCCCGGCCCTCCACATCACACGGCGGTTCGTAGGTGAGGAACCCTTCTCCCCCACCACCGCTGCCTATAACCGCCGTATGAAGGAAATGCTCCCCACTTACGGCATCTCCGTCACGGAGATACCCCGTCTGGAGGACATCTCCGCCACCGCCGTCCGCCGCGCACTGGCGGAGGGACGGCTTGCCGACATCCAACCACTTGTACCGGAGACCACCTATGCCTATTGTCAACGTCACTCTGGAGGACATCCTCCGCGCCCGTGACATGCGGGCGGATGCCCAGCGCCGGCTTTTGCGGGCCCACCGCCTGCCGCTGGTGTCCTTCACCATGAATATCGCCGGACCGGTGAAGTCCTCCCCGCTGATCGAGCTGGCCTTCGACGCAGGACTGGCGGCCCTGTACGGCACATTGGGCCAACCGGCGGCAGCGGAGATCATCCGGTCCGCCACCGGCTGCGAGGCCCTGCTGGTCTATGACCGTCCGGCGGCAGAGCTGAAGGCCGCCTGTCTGACGTTGGAGACCGCCGCGCCCATCGGGCGGCTGTATGATCTGGACGTGCTGGACACGGACGGCGGCAAGCTGTCCCGCCCGGAGCCGCGCGCCTGCCTTATCTGCGGCGGGCCGGTGACGGTCTGCTCCCGCAGCCGCGCCCACGGGCTGGACGCCATCGTGAGCCGCACCCATGAGATTCTGGCGGACTTCGCCGCCGGATATCTGGCCGGTCTGGCGGCAAAGGCGCTGACGAAGGAGGTGCGCCTGACCCCCAAGCCGGGGCTAGTGGACGAGCGCAACAACGGAGCCCACAGCGACATGGATCTTCCCCTGTTCCTGCGGAGCATCGACGCTCTGGCGCCGTATTTCCGTCAAATCACGGCGCTGAGCCTGTCCGGCGCGGACGCCGCCGCGTTGCAGGCGGCGGGGCTGGAAGCCGAAGCAGCCATGTTCCGGGCCACTGGCGGCGTCAACACCCACAAGGGGGCGCTGTTCTCCTTTTCGGTGCTGCTGGCGGCACTGGGCCGGTATCTGATATCGGGCGGCGATGTGTTCACCCATGCGGCCGCGCTGGCCGCAGAGCTGACGCCGCCCCAGGACACCCACGGCGCGGCGGTGACGCTGCGCCATCAGGTGGGCGGCGCACGGGCAGAAGCGCTGGCAGACTTCCCCACTGCGCGGCAGGCCGCCGTGCTGCTGCAAACCCACGATCCCCTGACGGCGCTCCTCTGGCTGATGGCCCACACGGAGGACACCAACCTCTACCACCGGGGCGGCGCGGCAGGCGCGGCCTTCGTAAAAGAGCAGGCTGCCGCCATTTTGACTGCGCCGCCGGAGCGCCGCGCCGCATTGGCGCAGGCGCTGGATGATACGCTCATTGACCGCTGGCTCAGTCCCGGCGGGTGCGCCGATCTGCTGGCGCTGGCGCTGTTTCTGGCGCGGTGCCGGGGCATCCCTGCGTTTTTGCCGGGTATGAACGCGTGAGGACTTTTAGCTTCGGAAAGGTCTGTGTGGCCCTTGGATAAGCAACAGGTTCCACATAAGTGCCACATCTTCTGTTTCAAAATCGCTGAAAACCTGCCAAAAAGCTGCATGGAAGTTGGTGCCGACCTGTTGGAGAGTTGTATCAAAGTTGTTAGAAAATAGACCCGAAAACCGTGTCATATCGTAACTGTCAAAGCTGAGGGCGGGTAGACACACATGAGACAATAGTGGTGGGAAGTTTCGAAACTTCCCACCACTATAACATTTAGGAGTGTGCCGCAAATGAC
>CAVHYW010000090.1:0-6252 GCA_963640475.1 bacterium
CAATCATTGGACAAGTGCCCAACCTTTTCAGTTGGGAACAAGTTGCACCATAGGGATACCATAAATATTTTTCGGCTTCTGTGATAACGGCGGCAAAGGTTTCGTCCTCCATTGCAGAGGGTGGAATCTCATATCTCTCCGGGCGGTTTGTGATGTACTTGGGAATATACTCGCTGTCCCCGAACAGCTCCGGCTTGTTACCCAGCACCGACATATACAGCGCATATTTGGACAGCGTTTCTTCGTCCATGATATAAACGGGGATATGCGAGAGATCGAAGTTTTCCAGTTCTACGGTGCAGATGTAGTAGTTATACGGAACTTCTACCTCATACTCATTGCCCTCGCTGTCCGTCCGGGTAACGGTGCGGTAGCGCACCTCGGTCACGACGGTTTCCGTGAGAATATATTGTTTTTCAAAGAGCATTTGCAGCGTCCCCTGCACCTCGCTTGACGTCCATGCGCCGTCATGCAGCGCGGAGAGGATCGATGCCAGGACATAGGGATCGTGCTTGATCTCGTCAAGGTCATAATGGTACTCGTCGTAATCGTGGGTACGTTCATAGGTGTCGAGATATTCTTGCAGCTCGGCTTCCAGCGCACAGTAGGCGGCTTCGGCGGCAAGAATGTCCGCGTCCTCCGACTGATAGCTGGATGCTGCCACACCGCCGCCAGCCGCGCCAACCAACGCAGAGCAGGATTGCAGCCCGCCGATCAGCATGACAATCAGCAGGAAACCAGCCAAAACGACCAGCACACCTTTCCAATGGCGGGCAACGAACTCCGCTGCTTCCTTTGCCTTTTCTGCCGCTTTTTTCGCTGCCGTCGCGGTGGCTTCTGCGGTTTTCTCGGCGCTTTTGGGTACTGCCCGCAGTCTTTGCCGTTCTTGCAGCCTTGGCATACTCACGCTTTAGCTGCTGCTTCTGGAAAAAGCGATTAAGCGGATTGCCGGAGAGCATTTCAGGGTTATCATGCAGCGCCTTTTGGTAGAGATATTCTGCATTGGCATTTACGGCTTTACGCTCGGCCTTTTCCGCAGCGCGGTAGGGTTTCAGCTTGCGGTGACGGCGCTCCCAGCGAATTGCACCGCCTGCGCCATGCTCGGCAAGTTCTTCGGCTTTGTGCCCACTTTCCACGCCGACGTTTTCATGCTCGACCTCATGGATTTTTCCGTGCGCCTGTACTGCGACCTCCCGCAGCGGACGGCCTAACGGATTCGGTTTCAGCTTGGGCGGGGACTTATCCACGGTATCAAAGCGCAGCTTGGCCTTGGCTGTGCCGCTGGCTTCATCAAAGACACGCTCCTTGCGCAGCCCCCGTTTCTTGGGGATCGCTGCCTGCGCCGCATCCAGCTTGTCGGCGGCCTTTTCCGCACGGTGGATATGCTTGTGCAGCTCCGGCGCGGCACGTTCTTCTTCGGAAAACTGTAAACGGGACGCAGAATACCGCTGCTGCGCCGCGTCACGGGACATCCGCGCTGTCTGCCGCGCCTTGTGCGCGTCATGCTCTGCGGCCGCACGGTCAAAGAGCTTTTCCACTGTACCGCCCGGCACAGCGGACGTTGGAATGTCCTGCGGGATATGGGAAATGGAGCTGCCGCCCTGCGGCTGGAACGGCTCGGCGCTTGGCTGCTGCGGTTTTGGCTGCTCCTTTTCCGGCTCTTTTTGCTCCTGTGGGCGAAGCTGCCGCCCGTGCTTTGGGGCATCCTCTGGCGGATTCATAGGCGCATCACGTTTTCCCATCTGGACGGGCTGCTCATTCGGGGAAAGCTGCTTTTCGGTGTCGCGCTCGGAAATATGGATTTCTTCACCCGTGGTCTGATTGTCCAGCACCGCGCCATCGCGGGTCATACGCTGGGTGAGCTTATCGCGGGGCTTAAATTCTTTCAATGGGTATCACCTCCGATCCGTTCCCGTGCAAGGGAACAAAACTCCGTGTTCAGTTCAATGCCGATGTAATGCCTGCCGTGCCGCTTCGCCGCAAGCCCCGTTGTGCCGCTGCCCATGAATGGGTCAAGGACAATGCCGCCCTTGGGACAGCCCGCCAGAATACAGGTTTCCGCCAGCAGGGGCGGATAGGCAGCAAAATGCCCGCCCTTGTAAGGCACGGTGTTGATAAACCACACATCGCGCTTTGCCCGGACAGGTGAGATCATGTCGTCGGTAATACTGCCTTTTTCCCTCGGCTTATTGATATTCTGCGTCTGCGGCTGTCCCGGCACGGGCGCGGAATACTTGCCCGCGCCGCGCCCTGCCTTTTTGCGCAGGGCAGTCGTAGGGGCAATGGGTTCGGCAATGGCAAGCCAGTCATAGAAATAACGCCTGCTCTTGGTGAGCATGAAAATATGCTCATGGCTGCGGGTGCAGCGGTCTTTGGTACTCTCCGGCATAGGGTTTCCCTTTGCCCAGATCACGTCATTGCGCAGATACCAGCCGTCGGCGCGGAGCGCAAAAGCCAGCATCCACGGAATCCCAATTATGTCCTTTTGCTTGCAGCCCCGCACCGCTTGGCAGAGGGAAATGTTCTGCCCGTTGCGCCCCTGCGGATATTTTGGGTCGCGGGTGTCGCCCTTGCTGCCTGTGCCGCAATAGCTGTCTGCGATATTTACCCACAAGGTTCCGTCAGGGCGCAGCACCCGGCGCACCTCGCGGAATACCGCTGTCAGCCGCGAAATGTATTCCTCCGGCGTGGCTTCCAGCCCGATCTGCGCGTCCATGCCGTAATCCCGCAGCCCGTGGTAGGGCGGCGAGGTTACGCAGCAATGAACGCTGCTCTCCGGCAGGGCTTTCAGCACATTCAGACTGTCGCCGCAGAGAATGGTATCAATCTCCATCGTCATACGCCGTTCACCTCGCTCGGCTTGGTGGACATGATGCGGTAAAGCTCGGTGTCCCGTGGGAACTTATCTGCAAAGGGCAGGATCACATTTTCAAAGAACAGCAGTCCTTCGCCGGGTGGGGAGTTGGTGACGAACTTTAGCTGCTCCGGCGAGATATTCAGACGTTCAGCAAGGATTTTGCGGTCACCCGCCGCTTGGTTGAGCATACAGATGAAGTCCGAATTTTCCAGAATATTTTCGATTTCCGGGCTGGACAGCAGATCCTTGACGTTCTGCGTCGCACCTGTCGGCACACCGCCCCATTTTCTGAATCGCTTCCAGATCTCCGCACTGTATGCTGCGGTCTGCGGCTCTTTCAACAGCAAATGGAACTCGTCCGCGTAGTACCACGTCGATACGCCCGTGTTGCGGTTGCGGGTGACGCGATTCCAAACCTGATCCTGAATCACCAGCATTCCCGGCCTTTTCAGGTTTTTCGGTAGCTCCTTGATGTCAAAGCAGACAAAGCGGTTGTCAATGTCTACCGTCGTTCGGTTGTTGAAGAAATTGAGCGATCCCGACACATACAGGTCAAGCGCCTGTGCCACACGGTCGGCTTCCGGCAAATGCTGCGCTGTCAGCGCGGCATGGAGGTCGGAGAGGATCGGCATATTCTCTGGGCGCGGGTCTGCAAAGTAGGGCTGATAGATACGCTGCACAGCGCGGTCAATTACGGTGCGTTCGATGGCTTCCAGTCAGGTCTTGCCGCCCATAATCAGCTCACAGAGGGACAGCACAAAATCGGATTTGAGCGCCAGCGGGTTTTCGTCCTCGGAATAGTTCAGGTTGATGTCCAGCGGATTCAGGTAGTCGCGGCTGGTTGGCGAGAGCTTGATGATCTGTCCATGCAGCAGCTTTACCAGCGGCGCATACTCGCCCTCCGGGTCACATACCAGCACATGATCGTGGGTTTTCAGCAGCACACCGATCATTTCCCGCTTGCAGGAGAATGACTTGCCGCCGCCCGGTGTGCCGAATACAAGGCCGTTGGGCGAACGTGCATTTTTGCGGTCAAGCATAATCATGTTGCCGGACTTGGCGTTTAGCCCGTAGTAGAGGGAATCGCCGCCTTGAAATAGCTCCTGCGTCACAAAGGGAACGATGATTGCCACGGCCGAGGTCGTCATGCCCCGCGTGATATGGATTTGATTTTCCCCCAGCGGCAGCGAGGACACAAGACCGCGCTCCTGCTGGAAGTCCAGCCGCGTCAGGGTGCAGTTGTGCTTTTGCGCTACGCCTGCTGTACGGAACACATCGTTTTCCAGCTTGCGTTTGGTATCTCCGTAGTTCAGAACAAGAAACGTCAGCAGAAAATACCGCTCGTTGCGGCTTTGGAGATCTTGCAGCAGCTTTTTCGCCGCACCACCGTAGGTGGCAAGGTCGGACGGCAGAATATCCATATCGTAGCCGTCCCGGACAGCCTTTTTCTGCTCCTGAATTTTCATAGCGTCAAGGTCTGTGATTTTCCGCTTCACCATTTTTACGGCTTCTGTCTGCTCCAATGCCTGAATATGGACATTGACGACAAGGCTACTGTCCGTATCAAGAAAATCGGTCAGTATGCGGTCGGTCAGCTCCGGCGTAATGATCTGCAAAAAACTTGCAGCGCAGAGCTTGCCGCCCATCTGGAACATACGGCTGTTCTTGAACGCAAAGGAGGACGGCGCGATAAAGTCCTTGGTGGAAAGCCCGCCAGCGGCAAGCCACTTCCAGTCAAAGTTGAAGCGTTCTCCATCCGGGTGCATGATGCCGTGCAGCACCTCTAAACGCTCCTTGCCGTCCAGCACACGGGACACCGCACCCATGATTTTGAAGTAGCCCTGAATATCCAGCGAGATACGCGACAGCCTTGCCCGTGCGCCTTGAGGTTATCGGCTTCAATGGTATAGGTAATGTATTTGGTTTTCACGCTGCCGTTGTTGCCGCGGGCAAGCTGCCGCTTGAGAATGTCCGTCTGCTCCTGCCGGATCAGATCTAAACCGTTATTGCAGGGCGGCATTTCAAAGCTCCGAGCAAGCTGCTCCCGATCGGACTTACGGTTGGGATAGGTGAACTGCACATGGATGGAAGAATCCAAATAGTTATACAGATCGCAGAGATATTCAAAAATAGCCGTCTGATCGTCAGGCTGCGCAAGCAAATAGTTGATGTCAAAAAACTCAATGCTCTGCGAATAGCGCCTGTTTCCGAGATAGCAGATGCCGTCCGGGTACATGATCTGATAGGGTATCGTGTCCTGCGCGGTATGGGGCTTGCCGTCACCGCGATATTTACGAATGACGGCTTCGATCTGTTTTCTTTCGGCGCGGGTGAGCTTGGGCTTGTCCGCCATGCTTTTTGCTTCCGCGCTGCCTGCTCTTTTCGACAATCGCTTTTACCTCCTGTTCCATTTGATATTGACGCACAAGGGCGTCGTATGCGTTGACGGTCTGATAAGGGCGCTCCTTGGGGCGCAGAAAGCAGCTTTCTATGATCTGCCGCCCCACCACTTCAAGGGGCTGCCCGTTCTTCTCATATACCCCAAACAGAAAACCGGGGAGCATGACAACGATCATCACCATTGCCGCACCCGTCGTCCCGATGCCTCCTTTGAGCAAAAAGAAAAGCGGCACTCCCATGAGCGCCGCCAGCCCAAAGCAAATAAGCTGCCGCTTTGTCAAATTGAAAAGCACCTTGGATTTGATTTTCGCCAAATCCTTTGGCACGTTTACATAGGCCATGCGCTAACTCCTTTCCGCAAGCGTAATATCGCTTGCAATTTCATTGCCCCATGCGTCCCAACCCGGCGTTTTCTGTCGGGCGAACAGCTCCACGCGGGGCAGATCGCCCATGAGCGCAAGAATCTTGTCCCGCGCCTCATCCGGCTTCTTGCTGTGCTGCTCAATGGGACTGATGATAAACTGATGTACGCCTGCCGACTGCCGTTTGGGTTTGCCCTTGGTCGCCAGCAGACAGATTTCCGCATTGCTGCGTGTCCAGTAGCCCATGCCGTAAAACCATGACGGGCTTTTGCGGTTGCGTTTGAGCCAGACGAACGCCACGGTTTTATACCGAAAGCCCCATGCGCGGATCAGCCGCAGGGCTTCGGGAAGCTGAGGAAAGGTCGCCCAGAGGAACAGGGCGCAGTCCTTCGCCGCCAGCGCTGGCACAGGCAGGGCGCAAAGCTCGTCAATGCTCATGGTGGGATAGTGATTTTCCGCCGCGCCCTGCACCGTTCTCTGCTCATAGCGCCACGGCGGGTCTGCGTAAATGATGTTGTACGTTCCGATAGGCAAGCCCTCCGTCAATGGGCGCTGAACACAGCCTTTGCCATACTGCCCGTTTTGAACAGGCAGAAGCACAGCAGCACCGTATAGCCCATTGCCAGCCAGATT
>CAVHYW010000091.1:0-6244 GCA_963640475.1 bacterium
ACCACCGCCTATGCCACCGGCGGTGATCCGCTGACCATCGTCAACAACCTGTCCGACTTCATCTTTTCGGTCATCAAGGCCATCGGCATTATCATCCTCGGCTGGGGCATCGTGCAGGTGGGCATGAGCATCCAGAGCCATGACGCCAGTCAGAGGACGCAGGGCTTGCTGTGTCTGTTCGGCGGCCTGCTTATTGCCTTTGCCAAGGAGATCCTGACGCTGATTGGCGCGGTGTAAGGTATGGACAACAACTGGATCATTGACAATCTCAACTATGCCTTTGGCGTGTGGAACGACAAACTGACGGAGATGTGGTCGCTGCTGTCTCAATCGCCACAGGCGTTCAAGGGCGGCACCATCTGGCAGACGATCCAGACCGTCAACGGAGCCATGCAGGGCATCGGTTACGGCCTACTGGTGCTGTTTCTGGCCATTGGTATTTTCCGCAGCAGCGCCAGCTTTCGGGACTTCCAGCGGCCTGAACACGTCCTGCGGCACTTTATCTACTTCGTCATGGCGAAGCTGGCTGTCACCTACGGCATCGACCTGATGGTGGACATTTTCGCAGTCTGCGCCGGTATTATTTCTGCCGCCGCCGGCAGTGTGGGCGGCATCGACGGGGCAACGGTGTCACTGCCTGCGGAGATGGCAGCGGCCATCGAGGACGTGGGATTCCTCGCCAGTATCCCCCTGTGGCTGGTGACGCTGCTGGGCTGTCTGCTTATCACGGTGCTGGCATTTTTGATGATCCTCACCGTATATGGCCGGTTTTTTAGGCTCTATTTATATGCCGCGCTGTCGCCGGTGGCGCTGGCGTCCTTTGCGGGAGAAGGCACGTCCCAAATGGGACGTGCCTTTCTCAAAAGCTATATAGGCGTGTATCTGGAGGGTGCGGTGATCGTGCTGGCCTGCATCGTATTCTCGGCCTTCGCCGCCAGCGACACGGTAGTGCTGGGCGGCGGCTCGGTGGTCACGCAGGTATGGGGTTATCTGGGGGAGGTCATCTTCAATATGCTGGTGCTGGTAGGACTGGTGAAAGGTGCTGACCGCGTGGTAAGGGAGATGTTTGGGATGTGAAGCGCATATTTGTGTTGACAACGTGGTATAATTATGGGACAATAATATAACGAAAGGAGTTGGTACGATGCCGCAGATCATTCCCATCCGAGACTTGAAAAAGACCAGCGAAGTCTCGCAGATGTGCAAAGAGGCCAAGGAACCCATTTTTATTACCAAGAACGGTTACGGTGATATGGTCATTATGAGTATGGAAATGTACGAACGCCGAATGATGCAGCTGGACGCCTATGACAAGCTGGCTGCCGCTGAGGAACAGGTAAAAGCCGGAAAGACGCAGGATGCCGCTGCCGGTTTGAAAAAGCTGAGAGAGAAGTACCATGTATAAGCTGACGATCACGGATCTGGCGCAGGACGATCTTGACGCTATCGTAGAGTATATTGCTTGCCAGTTGGAAAACCCCATCGCGGCTGGATCGTTTCTCGATGAAGTGGAGGAGTGCTATAAGCAGCTGAACTCCAATCCGTTCGTTTACGCACGGAGCAACGACCTTCGGCTGGCGCGGGAGGGCTACCGCAAGGCAGTCATCAAGAAGTATCTTTTGATGTTCAAGGTCGATGAGGATACGAAAACCGTTGTGGTCTATCGAGTTTTTTACGGCGCGATGGATTACGAGAAGATGCTTTAAGTCAATACACTGAAACCCGTCTCAAATTGAGACGGGTTTCGACATTTTATGGAGGAACACAATGAAGAAGTACGATGTGATATATGCAGATCCGCCGTGGACGTATAAGACGTATAGTAAGGAATGTGAAACGGAGTTTGCAAAAAAGCATTACCCTATAATGCCCATAGAGGGTATTCAAAAATTGCCCGTCGGTCTGCTGGCTGCGGATGATTGTGCTTTGTTCTTATGGATCACATTTCCTGTGCTGCACGAGGCGTGGGATGTGATGGCGCACTGGGGCTTTGCGTATAAAACCGTGGCCTTTACATGGATCAAGCAAAACAGAGTGGCAGATAGCCTGTTTATGGGCATGGGATACTGGACACGGGCAAACGCAGAAATATGCCTGCTGGGGACAAAAGGACATCCTAAAAGGCAGGCAAAGGATGTGCCGCAAGTCATTATTTCCCACATAGAGGAACACAGCAAAAAGCCTGCGGAAGCGCGGCGCCGCATTGAGCGCCTTATGGGAGATGTGCCCCGCATAGAGCTTTTTGCGCGGCAAAAATCTGTTGGCTGGGACGTGTGGGGCAACGAAGTGGAAAGTGATATTGTCTTTCCACCGTATAATAAGTGAGGGGCAGTACATGGAAATCAAAATCAACAAAGAGATACGCAGCTACAAGGAAACCGTCTACTTCGGCCTGACGGCGCGGCAGCTCATCTGTTCGCTGCTGGCCGTGGGTACGGCGGTGGGGCTGTATTTCGCCCTGCGGGGCGTATTAGACCGCGAGACGCTGGGCTGGCTGTGCATCGTGGGCGCTGCACCTATGGCGGCGGCAGGCTTCTTTCACTACAACGGCCTGACGCTGGAGCAATTCCTGTGGGCATGGTGCAAGACCAACTTTCTGCTGGCAGGGCGGCGGCTGTGGCACAGCGAGAATTACCTATATGACCTTTGGGACAAGGAGGACAAGAAGTGAGAAAACTATTCAAGGGCCGCAGCACGGAACGGGACGCCTTTCGCATCCCCCGCAGTGTGCAGCAGTCCATTCCCATCAAGCGCATTTATAAAGACGGCGTTTTTCAGGTAAGCGGCAGGTTTTCCAAGACCTGGCGCTTTTTTGACGTCAATTACGCTGTGGCCTCGCCGGAAAAGCAAATGGAGCTGTTCCTGGGCTACTGCGGCGTTCTCAACAGCCTGCCCATCGACGCGGGCATCAAGCTGACGCTGGTGAACCGACAGCTCAACCGGCAGGAGTTCAGCCAAAACCTCCTGATGGCCTACCGGCAGGATGGCCGCGACTATATGCGCCGTGAGTACAATGACATTCTGCTGGACAAGGCCACCGGCAGCAATAATCTGCTGCAGGAGAAATACATCACCGTGTCCGTGGCCAAGCGCAGCATCGAGGAGGCCCGTACCTTCTTCGCCCGCGTCGGCACGGATCTGACCGCTGGCTTGAGCCGCATGGATTCCGGCATACGAGAGATCACGCTCAACGAGCGCCTGCGGCTGTTCCACGACTTCTTCCGTGTGGGGCAGGAATCGGCCTTCGCCTTCGACCTGCAAACTGCGCAGCGGCGCGGCCACGACTTCCGCGATGCCATCGCGCCGGAGACGCTGCAATTCTTTCCCGACCACTACGCCGTGGACGAGCGCGTAGGCCGCACCCTGTTCCTGCGGGAGTACGCTAGCTTCATCAAGGACACCATGATAACCGAGCTGATGGACTATCCCCGAAACATGATGCTGTCCATCGACATTGTGCCGGTGGCTACCGACGAGGCCGTGTCGGAGATGCACCGGCGTATCATGGCGGTGGAGAGCGACATCACTCGCTGGCAGCAGCGGCAAAACCACCACAACAATTTCTCCGCCAACATTCCCTATGATCTGGAACAAATGCGGAAGGAGACGAGGGAGTTTTTGGATGACCTTACCGCCCGCGACCAGCGGATGATGTACGCGCTGGTGACGCTGACACACCTTGCCGACAACGAAGAACAGTTGGAGCAGGACACGGAAGCTTTGTCCGCCATTGGCCGTTCCCATGGCTGTCAGTTTGCCGCCATGAAATACCAGCAGGAGGACGCACTGAACACAGTGCTGCCCTACGGTCTGCGGCGCATCGACGCCATGCGGACGCTGACCACGGAGAGTACCGCTGTGCTGCTGCCTTTTAAGACGCAGGAGATTATGGATACCGGCGGTCTGTACTACGGCGTCAACGCCGTGTCCCGCAACCTTATCATCTGCAACCGTGACGCCCTGCTGAACGGCCATGGGCTGTACCTGGGCGTATCCGGCAGCGGCAAGTCCATGATGGCCAAGCAGGAGATTGGCTTTGTGGGCCTGAACACCGACCACGATATTATTGTGGTAGACCCTGAACGCGAGTACGGCCCGCTGATCCGTGCGCTGGGCGGCGAGGTCATCACCATCTCCGCCTCCAATGGCAGCTATGTCAACGCGCTGGATATTTCCAAGGAGTACGGCGACGGGCGTAACCCGCTGGTGCTGAAAAGTGAGTTCATCATGTCCCTGTGCGAACAGCTCATGGGTGCGGGTGAGATTGGCGCGAAAGAAAAGTCCATCATCGACCGCTGTACTGCTAACATCTATCGGAAGTACATCCGCAAATATGAGGGCGATCCGCCCACGCTGAAAGACCTCTACGACGACCTCATGCGGCAGAAGGAGCCTGTCGCCCACGAGATCGCGCTGGCGCTGGAGCTGTTCACCACCGGCAGTCTCAACGTGTTCGCCCATCAGACCAACATCGACACCCGCAACCGCATCACCTGCTACGACATTCAGGACTTGGGAGAGAACCTGAAACCCATCGGCCTGCTGGTGATGCTGGACAGCATCCTGAACCGCGTCATCCGCAACCGGCAGCAGGGACGGTATACCCACGTCTACATCGACGAGATATATCTGTTTTTTGCCAGCCCCGGCGTGGGCGGCAAGAGCGCCATCAACAACTATTCCAGCGAGTTCCTGTATAAGTGCTGGAAGCGGTTCCGCAAGTATTACGCCACCCTCACCGGTATTACACAGAATGTGGAGGAATGCCTGCTGTCCGACACGGCGCGGCTGATGTTCGCCAACAGCGAGTTTTTGGTGCTGCTGAATCAGGCGCCCACCGACCGTGCGGAGCTGGCCAAGCTGCTGGGAGCCAGCGACGCACAGATGGATTACGTCAGCGACGCACCGGCAGGACACGGGCTTATCAAGGTGGGCTCCTGTCTCGTGCCGTTCATCAATGAGCTGCCCCGCGATACGGAGCTGTACCGCCTGATGACCACCAAGCCGGGGGAGCAGAATGCGTGACGTCAAGACCCGCGCTGCCATGGAGCAGCCGAAGACACGGCAGAAAAACGTCATGCCCCGCACGGCGGTGCGTATCTTGCAGCGGCACTATGCCCAGCAGAAGGAGGAACGACAGACGCAGCGCCAGCGGCAGCCGGTGGAGTACGCCACGGAGCAGGTGCAGCAGAGCGTGACGGATGCCGCCCGCCTGACCTTCCGCGCCACGCGGCAGCTTCAGCGGAAGTATGTCCTGCACGAATACCGCGCCCAGAAAGTGCGGCAGCGGCAGGAGACAACGGCGGCGCAGGTGCGGCAGCGGGATATGTGGCGGTCAGCGGAGCAGACTGCCGCGGCGCAGGGAACAACAGCGGAGACACCACGCACTGCCACAGTGCCGCGCCAACCGGCGCAAAAACCGCCTGCGCCTACCATGACCGCCGCCCAACAGCGGGCAAAGCAACACACCCAGCGCGCTGCCCAGCGGCAGATGCTCCAGCAGACGAAAACCGCCGCCCGCAAAGCGGGACAACGGCTGGAGCAGATAGTGCAGACGGTGGGAAAAACCGTCCGCGCCGGAATCAAGGCCATAGCCACAGCGGGCGGCGGTGTGGTGCTGTTCCTGCTGCTGGCCTTGCCGGTGGTGGCGGTAGCGGCGGCGCTGTCACCGGCTGGTGTTCTTGCGGACAGCCACACCATGGAGCCCACCGGCGAGGCCATGGCGGTGTGGGAGCGCCTGCCGGACGATCTCTCCATGGAACGGCGCATGGTAGTGACTTACGCGCTGGCGCTGGTGGACAAGGTGGACTACTTTTGGGGCGGCAAATCGCTGGTGCTGGGCTGGGACGACCGTTGGGGCGAGCTGACGGAGGTCACAGCCGAGGGCAGCGACAGCACCGGCACGGAGCAGCCCTACGGCTTGGACTGTTCCGGCTTTGTGGATTGGGCGTTCTACAACGCCAGCGGCGGCGAGTATGTGATCGGACAGGGCGGCGGAGCCATGGAGCAGCACGCCAACTGCGTGGACATTGAATGGGACGAGGTGCAGCCGGGGGACTTGCTGTTCTATCCGGAGGATGAACACGTCGGCATCGCCGCTGGCCGCGATTGGCTGGGCCGCCTGCTGGTGGTGCATTGTGCCTCCGGCACGAACGGCGTGGCGATCTCCCACCGCGACGGCTTCGAGACGTAAGCGTCAAACAATAGGCCGGATTGAAACGGCCAGTGAAGTGTGCCAGAATAT
>CAVHYW010000092.1:0-6006 GCA_963640475.1 bacterium
CATTTTTTCACCCCTTCTCCGCATTTCGAGCTTGACTTTTAATAGTTAGTCTTTCGTACTTAGTCAGCAAACAGCATTCAGGATTCGCCGCTCTGTCCTCTCAAAGGAAGTCGCTCTGTTCAGCATTTAATTATACCTTATTTTGAAGCGATACGGAGACTTTGCGGTGAAATGTACGAAAAATACCGCGAATGACCATTTGACGACGCTGAGATCCCGGCTGAAGGAATCGTAATGTGCATTTTAGACCGTGCTTTTCCAAATCACATTAATTTAACGCATGTCTTCGCCTATTTCTTTCCTGCATTTTTTAAGCGGCGTTTTCTGAATCCTGTTCTGTCAAGTCGAAATCCTGTCCTATCGGGACAAAGTTCTTGTTCTGCCGGGGCCTTGCCTTTTTCCAATGAGTTCTGTATACTGGCACTGTCTGAGCACCCGGCGTTCCGGGATTGATGGAGCTTCTATCCAAATAAAAAAAGAGGATGCTCCCCCAATGCAGGAGCATCCTCCGAAGCGCTGAGTACGCCGGCATATTCCGTTCTCTCATATGTTTCTTTTATACCGGAATTTCCGTCCCGTCCCTGAACACGAACACCAGCCTGTCGGGGCAGACCCGAACCGTTTCCGTCAGACCCAGGAACATCCCTTCGTCAAAGGCTGCCAGCTGCTCCGCCGCTCTCAGCCTGCCCATAAATGCCCGCAGCTTGTTTCTCCGCAGCAGCCTGTCCGCCTTTTTCGTCTTCAGCTTTTCAATTTCCTTATCCAGTCGGCTCAATTCTCCTTCTACCTCCTGGTACTGACGCTGGTATTCATCCTGATCCTGTTCCTTCACGGCGTTCTCCCGCACCATGGCCGTCAGTTTCCGGAGCAAAACCTCTTTTTCCGCCGCAAGCCGGCAGAGCTGCTGTTCCAGCCCGGAGGTCTCCGCCAGAACGGCTGAAAACTCGTCCGCCGCGTTCAGGATTTCCTCCCGCCTGGAAATCAGCCGGTTCACCGCCTCCACAAAGGCTTCCCGCAGTTCCTTCTCTTCCAGATGCCGGTTGGGGCAGACTGTTCCTTTCCTGTCGTACTTCCGGTTGCACCGCCAGATCACCTTGCGGTAGGGATCGTTGCTGTGCCATACCTTGCTGCCGAAGGTACCGCCGCAGCAGCCGCAAGCCAGCCGGTCGGAAAACAGGCTCTTGGCGCTGGTGTGGCGGCTTTTGCCCTTTCGCCGCTTCATCTCCAGCTGCACCAGATCGAACAACTCCCGGCTTATAATCCCCGGATGGCTGTTCTCCACAAAGAATTGCGGCACCTCGCCCTCGTTGACTTTGGCGGTTTTGGTAAGAAAATCCACCGTGAATGTCTTTTGCAGCAGCGCGTCGCCCTTGTATTTCTCGTTGGTCAGAATGGATTTCACCGTGCTGCCCGCCCACCGCTCCTTTCCGCCCGGCGTGGGGATCCGCTGCTTTGTCAGCAGCTCCGCGATGCCGGATGGCGTCTGCCCGTCCAGAAACAGGCCGTAGATCTGCCGCACGGTCTCCGCTTCCTTTTCATTCACCACCGGCGTTCCGTCCTCGCCCCGGTCGTAGCCCAGGAAACGGCTATAGGCCATGGATACCTTGCCGTCGGCGATGCGCCTGCGCCAGCCCCAGGTCACGTTCTCCGAAATGCTGCGGCTTTCTTCCTGGGCAAGGCTGGACATGATGGTGATCATCAGCTCTCCCTTGCTGTCCAGAGTATCGATGTTCTCCTTTTCAAACGTGACCCCGATCCCTTTTTCCTTCAGCTTCCGGATGGTGGTCAGGCTGTCCACCGTGTTCCGGGCGAAACGGCTGACGCTCTTGGTAATGATCCGGTCGATCTTCCCAGCCAGCGCATCCGCGATCAGCCGGTTAAAGCCCTCCCGACGGGCAGTGGAGGTGGCCGAGATCCCGTCGTCCGTATACAGGCCCGCGTATTCCCACTCCGGGTTGTTCCGGATCAGGCTGCCGTAATAGTCGCACTGGGCCTCGAAGGAAGTCTCCTGCTCCTCCTGATCGGTACTGACCCGGGCGTAAGCGGCCACCCGGGGCTTCCGTACCGGCTGCAGGGGGACTGCGGCACAGGCCTGCATCCTGGCCGGGATGGCGGTGACCTTCCGCCCGTCCGGCATGACCCGGACGGCTTCCGGAGAGGCGGCTGTCATGAACTGCGTCATCCCTGGTTTCCTCCCTTCTTCCGTTTCAGGTTATGGAGCCGGGCCTGCTCCCGCATCTCCTCCGTCCAGCTTTCGGCCCGGGAGCGGTCCTTCCAGACCCTTTCCTCTTCCCGCCCGTCCTGAAAAACAAAGACCAGATGATTGTCCTTCGGTATCCGGATCTCCTTCAGAACCGTCAGAGCTTCTTCCGTGATCTCTTTTACCCCCAGCGCTTCCTCTGTGATTCGATATAAGGTTTCCTCGGGGATCTGCTTGGCCGGGCAGAAGGCCTTGCCCCTTTGCAGATAAGTCCAGCACTGCCAGGTGATGCGGGATACGTTGGTCCTGCGCCGGTAATGCTGTCCGCAGCAGCCGCAGACGATCCGGCCGGAAAAGGGATACCGGGCGGTGGTAGGCTTCTGCACGTTGGTCTTTTCCCGGTTGGCCTGCAGCGTTTGCCGGGCCAGGGCATAGGTCTCCCGGTCAATGATGGCCGGGTGGGAATCCTGGACATAATACTGTGGCAGCTGGCCCCGGTTCACCACCTTCTTCTTGGTCAGATGATCCGAACAGAAGGTCTTCTGCAAAAGGGCGTCGCCCATATACTTTTCGTTGGTCAGCATCGTGCGGATCAGTCCGGAAGACCACCGGCCGCCCAGCCGGCAGGGTATCCGCTCTTTCCTCAGGGCTTCCGCAATCAGGCTGCTGCCCAGGCCGTGGGTGTAGTTGTGGAAGATCCTGCGCACCACGGCGGCCTCCTCCGGGTCGATGACAATCCTGCCTCCCTGGCTGCGGTAGCCGTAGAGCAGCATCAGGTTCATGGGCCTGCCCTCGGAGAAGTCCTTGCGCACCCGCCACTTGCAGTTCTCGGATACGCTCCGGCTTTCCTCCTGAGCGAAGGAAGCGAGGAAGGAAAGCATCAGCTCTCCGTCCCCGCTCAGGGTATCCAGCCGTTCCTTTTCAAAGAACACGGCGATCCCGCGCTCCTTCAGTTCCCGGGCCGTTTCCAGCAGGGTGACGGTGTTCCGGGCGAAGCGGCTCACCGACTTGGTCAGGATCCGGTCGATCTTTCCGGCCCGGCAGTCCGCCAGCAGCCGCTGAAACTCCGGCCGCTCACCCCTGGTGCCGGTGTAGTCCGCATCAGCGTAGCAGCCTGCGTAGGTCCAGCCGGGGTGCTTTTGGATCATCTGGCTGTAATAGCTGATCTGCCGGGACAGGGAATGGAGCATGGCGTCCTTGCCGGAGGAAACCCGGGCGTAGGCGGCCACCCGGAGCAGCCGGGGCCGCGGCACGGGGACTGCCAGGGGATGAATCACTTTTTCCATCAGGCTTTTCGCCTCCTTTCCCGTCCATATTCCCTCTTATGAGGGAAGCTATCAAGGGTTATTTTGATACAAACCGCCCCATACGGGAGAGAATTTCCGGCGCAGAAACGTATCGATCTGCACAAATTCTCCGGGTGTGACCAGACCGCCCTCCCGCATTTGTCTGGCAATGGAAAGGGCCGCCCGGTAGTTCAGTTCCCGCTCGAACTGCTCCTTTGTCAGCATGGGCGCGGCCGGCTCCGCCGTTTCCAGGCAGGAAGCCTTTGTTTCTCCCTGCGGGGCGGACGGAGCCGCAGCGTTTCCAAAGCGATGACGGATATAGCAGGCGTGGCTGCAGTACTTTCTGGAGGCGCTTCCGCCTGTCAGCAGCGCGCCGCACCCGGCGCAGTACCGGGGATCCTTGCCCAGCAGGTTATGCTTCCGCCAATAGGCGGTGCGGCAGGCCGGGCAGCAGAACAGGCGCTCCCGCCTGCCGGGAAGCGGGTGAACAGGCGCGCCGCAGTTCCTGCATTGGGACGACGCGCTCGCCTCAGTCCTGTCCTCCTGCGGAGTGTTCCGGCGGCAGAAGGTTTTGACGGTATCCGGGGAAAGCCCCAGCTTTTCGCCGATCTGGCGGTAGGTCATATGCTGCTCCCGGTAGTAGAGGATCAGCGTCTTCTGTTCCTTTGTCATGTCCGGCCTTCCTTTCCGAAGTAATGAAAAAGCGGAGGCCGAAGCCTCCGCACAGCTCACAGTCTCCAGTCATCCCTCAACCTGAGAAAACGCTCCGGATACCCAGCCCACCTTGCCCGCAATTTCCAATGCGTGCCAGCCGTTTGGAGCGGTGGCCACATAGGGAAAGCGCTGCCCGGCGGACGCCTGAGTGATCCTGCCGTACCTTTCACCGTTGCCGCAGCGGATGTTGACCCTGCCGCCGGAAGAGATGATCGCCACTTTCTTTTCGTTATCCACGGGCGGCTGCTCCGTGCCGGGTGCTTCCTCATCGGATGCCGCGTCCATGAGAGCGTCGTGGGTCAGGCTCCCGTACTTTCCATCCACGGTCAGCCCGGCCTTCCGCTGGAACGCCTTTACCGCTTTTTCCGTCTCCGTTCCGAACTTTCCGTCCGCGCCGTATTTCGCCAGGGAATAGCCCATCTTCATTAGCTGCTCCTGCAAAGACTGCACGTCCGTCCCCCGGCTGCCGTTCTGCAGCAGACGGCTGCCCAGCGCCGCCTGCGTGAAGACGCTGCCGCCCGGGCTGTCGAACCCGGCGTTTCCATAATCCAGAAAGGGGATCTGATACCAGTGGGTCCAGTCCCGTTCCGCGATTCTGGTTTTGACGCAGCCGTAGGCAAAGCCCCGCCACTCCACCGCATAGCCGCCGCCTACAGTGTAGCCCACGTGCCCGTCCCGGTACAGCGCCAGCCCGGTCACGTCCGGCAGGGTATCCATGGTTCCCCAGGCCATGCCCTTGGATTTGGCGTAGCTGAACATGCCGTTGGCTCCCTTGTCCGGGCAGCCGTTGGCGCCATAGCGGCTGGCCACGGCATTGTCCGTCCCGATGGCCTCCAGGGCGGACTGCCCGCCGCCCGTCCAGCAGTACCCTTTCAGGCCGCCGATGCAGTCGCAGACCACGGCCCTGTTCCGAATATCCTGCCGATAGCGGGCGGTACGGGCGCTGCCGTAATGGGACGGATACTGTCTGCTTTTCCGGTTCAGCAGCGCCGCGGTGGCCTTGCAGGCGCAGGCGCCGTACCAGTAGGGCTGTCCCAGCATCTTTTCGCAGAACGCGGCGAAGTGCTCATTGGTGAAAGGGATATTGATTCGCTCGCTCATTGCTGCGCATCCTCCTTGTTGTCAATATCGTCGATACGCCCATGCAGCTGCGCCAGCACGGACTTGAGCTTCTCAGGGATGGGCAGTCCCAGATGGGCGGCGTTCTCCAGCATGGACACGGATTCGTTGGAGAGATAGAAGCACACTGCCGCGCTGCGCAGCGCATCACCGGTACCCACCACATGCAGGTCTACAATGTGCGCCACGCCCACCAGCATCAGGATCAGCACCTTTTTGCAGATGCCCTTGAAGCCTACGGCGCTGGACAGCTGTTTGTCCGCAATGGCACACATGTCGCTGGCCTGCTGGAGCGCACGCTCGTACTGCCCGACCGCATCCTGCTGAAGCTGAAAGGTGCGCTGTAGGGTAGAAAGCTTTGAAGACAACCCCGCCGTGGTCGTCTCGAAATTCTCAACGCCCGCAGAGGCCAGCCGGAACGCTGATTCCGCTTCCTGGATCTGCTTGTTGATGGATTTGATATTTCGCGTGAAATTATCGCTGTTCAACGACAGCGATACCACGAGATCGCGGAGTGTCTCGCTCATGCCGGCTCACCTGCCTTCAAAGGAAAAAATTAAAAACCGTTGCATTCACAGCGAATTTCGGGTATACTATTAGTGAGTAAGGAATACAATGAATTCCACGGAAAGGGGGCGTCGTTTATGGAACTTGCAAAGATCACAAGCAAAGGGCAGATCACTTTGC
>CAVHYW010000093.1:0-5973 GCA_963640475.1 bacterium
TCCAGAAGATCGGTGACCTGCTGACGGAGCATCGCCATACGCTGATCGGTAGTCTTACCGAGCTTACGAGTTCCGGGCATGTTACGTTTCCTCCTTGATAGGATGTTAGTTGTTTTCCTCGCTGGCCAGGGACAGACCCATCATAGCCAGCTTGTTGATGACTTCCTCCAGAGACTTGCGTCCCAGATTGCGCACCTTCATCATCTCGTCCTCGGTCTTGGAGATCAAGTCCTCGACGGTATTGATATTGGCGCGCTTGAGGCAGTTGAAGCTGCGGACGCTGAGATCCAGCTCCTCGATGGTCAGCTCCAGCACCTTGTCCCGCTGATCGGTGGCCTTCTCCACCACGGTGGACTTATCGCCCAGCGTGTCGGACAGGTCGGTGAACAGCACGAAGTGGTCGCACAGGATCTTGGCGCCCAGAGACACCGCGTCGCGGGCAGAGATGGTGGAATCAGTCCACACCTCCAGCGTCAGCTTGTCATAATCGCTGGACGCACCCACGCGGGTATTCTCCACGGTGTAGTTGACCTTATACACAGGGGTATAAATGGAGTCAATGGGGATCACGCCGATAGCGGCGGGACGCAGGGCCTTGTTCTTGTCAGCGGAAACGTAGCCCCGGCCGTGGCTCAGGGTGATCTCCATGCTGAGGGTGGCGCCCACATCCAGAGTGGCGATCTGCAGATCGGGGTTGAGGACTTCCACCTCACCGTCGTTCTTGATATCGCCGGCTGTCACAACACAGGGGCCCACCGCCTCGATAAAGACGGTCTTGGTGCCCTCGCAGTGCAGCTTGGTCAGCAGCTTCTTGATGTTCAAAACGATCTCTGTCACGTCCTCTTTCACACCGGGAATGGTGGAAAACTCGTGCTGCACGCCAGCGATCTTGATGCTGGTGGCCGCCGTGCCGGGCAGAGAAGAAAGCATGATGCGGCGCAGCGCATTGCCCAACGTCGTACCGTAGCCGCGCTCCAGGGGTTCGATCACATATTTGCCATAGGAAGCATCACCAGGTGTCTCAACACACTCGATCTGAGGCTTCTCAATTTCGATCATGCAGTACCCTCCTTCAAATTCATGTGGCGATACGGGTAGTCCCGTACATTCGTGGTTGCTTCGTTGTGAGGGTCAGTTCCCCGATTACTTGGAGTACAACTCGACGATGAGGTGCTCCTCGATGGGCATATCAATGTCCTCACGAGCGGGCATCTGCAGTACAGTACCCTTCAGCGCGTTCTTGTCGCGCTGGAGCCACTGGGGTACGTTGACCATGGGAGCATCCTCTGCGGTCAGGCGCTTGAAGCAGGCGGCGCTGCGGCTGCCTTCCTTCACCTCGATCACATCACCCACGCGGACCAGATAGGAAGGAATGTTGACCTTCTGGCCGTTGACGGTGAAGTGAGCGTGGCTGACCAGCTGACGGGCCTCGCGGCGGGTCATGGCAAAGCCCAGACGATACACCACGTTGTCCAGACGGCGCTCCACCAGCGTCAGCAGGTTCTCGCCGGTCTTGCCGGGCATGGCGGAAGCCTTCTCATAGTATGCATGGAACTGCTTTTCCAGAATACCATAGACGAACTTCACCTTCTGCTTCTCGTTCAGCTGGATGGCATATTCGCTCTTTTTCTTTCTCATCTGACCGCCGGGGTTGCGCTTGGTCTCCTTCTTGGAGTAACCCATAACGGCAGGAGAGATACCCAGCGCCTTGCAGCGCTTGGCGATAGGCTGCATATTCTTAGCCATATTCTAATGATCCTCCTTATTCCGATTACACACGACGACGCTTGGGCGGGCGGCAGCCGTTGTGAGGAATGGGAGTGACGTCCTTGATCATGGTCACTTCCAGACCCACGGCCTGCAGCGCGCGGATAGCGGCCTCACGACCCTGACCGGGGCCCTTGACGAAAACCTCGACGGTCTTCAGGCCGTGCTCCATGGCGGCCTTGGCGGCGGTCTCAGCGGCGCTCTGTGCGGCGAAGGGAGTGGACTTCTTGCTGCCACGGAAACCCAGGCCGCCGGAGGAGGCCCAGCTCAGGGCGTTGCCCTGAGAGTCAGTGACGGTCACCATGGTGTTGTTGAAGGAAGAACGGATATGGACCTGGCCTTTTTCAATGTTCTTCTTTTCGCGGCGACGACGGATAACCTTCTTGCCTTTTACATTAGCTGCCATAATCTACTCTTCCCTCCTTTACTTCTTCTTGTTAGCGATGGTCTTCTTGGGACCCTTGCGGGTACGTGCATTGGTCTTGCTGCGCTGGCCGCGAACGGGCAGGCCGCGGCGATGACGCATACCGCGATAGCAGCCGATCTCAGTCAGACGCTTGATGTCCAGCGCCACCTGACGGCGCAGGTCACCCTCCACCACATAGCTCTGGTCGATGGCTTCACGAAGCTTGGCTTCGTCGGCCTCGGTCAGATCCTTCACGCGGGTGTCGGGGTTGATACCAGTCTGCGCCAGGATGTCCTGGGCGCTCTTTCTGCCAATACCGTAGATATAGGTCAAACCGATCTCGATTCGCTTATCCTTGGGCAGGTCAATACCGGCAATACGTGCCATAATTAGTGCACCTCCACTTTCTACTTAGCCCTGTCTCTGCTTGTGCTTGGGATTCTCGCAAATGACCATGACACGGCCTTTACGACGGATCACTTTGCACTTCTCGCACATGGGCTTCACGGACGGTCTTACTTTCATTTTGATAAACCTCCTACTTACTACGCCAGGTAATCCGGCCACGGGTCAGATCGTAAGGAGACATTTCCACTGTCACCTTGTCACCGGGCAGAATCCTGATGAAGTTCATTCTGAGCTTTCCGGAAATATGCGCTAGGATGGTGTGTCCATTTCCAATGTCTACCTGGAATGTGGTGTTGGGCAGCGACTCGACGACGACGCCCTCCACTTCGATCATGTCGGATTTTGCCAAGTTTCTATCCCTCCTGGTCTTGATTACCGCCGACATATGCGGCGATGGCTCTACGAAGCTCACTATTTGTGATTTTTTCGCTGCTTCTGATCTTTTCAGCGACGGCGCTGTCACTTTCGCACACGAACTGCACATGGCGGGTCCGCTTGCGCTTGGGCGACTCCAGACGCCTGCGCTTCCCATCCGCCAGCAGGAGGAAGTCCTCCTCCGTCGCAAGTACGAAGAAGTAGCTTCCCGCATCCCTGCCGGCGATTGATCTTACGATGTTGGATTTGGCAATGTCCATAGGCGTTACACCAGGGAATCGGAGGCGTCCGTCAGAAGCTCCGGATCGCCGTCAGTGATCAGAATGGTGTTCTCATAATGGGCGGCGTTCTTGCCGTCCGCCGTTTTGACGGTCCAGCCGTCGGACATCTGGCGGATAGCGGCGCTGCCGGCGTTGACCATGGGTTCCACCGCGATGGTCATGCCCCGCAGCAGCCGGGGACCGTGGCCGGGGTTGCCGAAGTTCGGCACCTCGGGGCTTTCATGCATCCTCCGGCCGATGCCGTGACCGACATACTCCCGGACGATGCTGTAGCCGTGGCTCTCGGCGTATTCCTGAACGGCATGGGAGATATCGCTGAGGCGATATCCCTCCCGCGCGAACTTGATGCCCTCGAAGAAGGACTGCTGGGTCACGCGGATCAGATCCAGGGCCTCGTCGGACACCTGCCCGCAAGGGTAGGTGCCGGCGCAGTCGCCATGGAAGCCGCCGATGTAGGCGCCTACGTCCACGCTGACGATATCGCCCTCGCGCAGCACCCGCTTACCGGGGATGCCGTGGATGATTTCGTCGTTGACGCTGACGCACACACTGGCGGGATAGCCGTTGTAGTTCAGGAATGAGGGGACCGCACCCTGAGACTTGATAAAGTGATACACTGCCTTGTCAATTTGTTGGGTTGTTACGCCGGGTTTTACCATTTCCCGTGCCAGAGCACGGGCAGCCGCGGTAATTTTTCCCGCCCGGCGCATCAGTTCGATCTCGTGCTCGGATTTCAGGGTTATCATACACTCAGCACCCCAAAACCTTCAAGATCGCCTGTGTCGTCTCCTCCACAGTGGGATAGTCGTCCACAGTTTTCAGAATCCCCCGGGCCTCGTAGAAACCCTTGAGAGGCTCTGTCTCTTTATGATAAACCGCCAGACGGTCTCTGACCGTCTCGGGGTCATCATCCTTGCGCTGCTTCAACGCGCCGCCGCACACATCGCACACGCCTTCCTTTTTGGGAGGGATGTTGACGATATGATAGCTGGCGCCGCAGTTTTCGCAGACACGGCGGCCGCCCATGCGCTCGACGATCTTCTCGTCGGGCACTTCCAGCGCCACCACGGCGTTGAATCTGATACCTGCCTGCTCCATGGCCTCGGCCTGCGCGATCGTGCGGGGCACGCCGTCCAGAATGTAGCCGTTGGCGCAGTCAGCCTCCTGCAAGCGCTCATTGATGATGCCAATGATGACTTCATCGGGCACCAGCTTGCCGGCATCCATGTACTCCTTGGCCTTCAGGCCGGTGGGAGTGCCATTCTTGACGGCGGCACGCAGGATGTTTCCGGTGGAGATCGTAGGGATCCCCAGCACCTTCTTGATAATGTCCGCCTGTGTGCCCTTACCGGCACCAGGAGCGCCTAAAAGGATCAGTTTCATTGTGACACCTCTTATTCCAGGAAGCCCTTATACTGACGCATCAGCATCTGGGATTCCAATGCCTGTACGGTCTCCAGAGCAACGCCCACCACGATGATGACGGAGGTGCCGCCGATGGACAGAGCAGAAACGTTGACGACCTTGCCGATGATGAGGGGCAGGATAGCCACGATGCCCAGATACACGGCGCCAAACAGGGTCACCTTGTTGAGGACCTTCCGGATGAAGTCGGACGTGGGCTTACCGGGGCGGAAGCCGGGGATGAAGCCGCCGTTCTTCTTCAGGTTGTTGGAGATCTCAATGGGGTTGAACTGGATGGTTGCATAGAAGTAGCTGAAAGCAATGATCATCAGGAAGTAGAAGATCATGTAGATCACGGAAGACGTGTCGATGGCCTTCAGGAAACCATACCAGAAGGTACCTTCCTCAGGCTGCTTCAAAAAAGCGGCGATGGTGGAAGGGATCATGGCAATGGACTGGGCGAAGATGATGGGCAGAACGCCGGACATGTTCACCTTCATGGGAAGGCTGGATGCCTGACCGCCGTACATCCTGCGGCCCACCTGCCGCTTGGCATACTGAACAGGGATACGACGCTCGGCGCCGTTGACCCAAGTGATCAGAACGATCAGCGCCAGCATGCCAACCGCCACCAGCAGCACTGCCCACCACTTGGTGGGATCGCTGCGGACGTAGCTGATACCGGTGCCCACCATGTTCGGCACACGGGACAGAATGCCCGCGAACAGGATGATGGAGATACCGTTGCCGATGCCGAACTCGGTGACCTGCTCGCCCATCCACATGACGAAGGAGGAGCCGGCGATGAAGGAGACGATGATGACCAGTGCGGGCCAGATGCCGGTATTGGTCAGGATGTCTGCGTTCTTCATCAGCGCATAGTAGCCCCAGCCCTGCAGGATGGCAATGGCCACGGTGGCGTAACGGGTGATGGACTGGATCTTCTTCTTGCCTTCTTCGCCGCCCTCCTGCGCCATACGCTGCAGGGAGGGGATGGCGATGGTCAACAGCTGGATGATGATGGAGCTGTTGATGTAGGGCTGCACGCCCAGAGCAAAGACGGTCGCCTGCGCGAACGCGCCGCCGGACATCACGTTATACAGACCCAGCACGGTGGTGCTCAGCTGATCCATATAGGTGGTCAGCATTTCTGTATCCACGTAAGGAACGGGGATGGCGTTACCGATACGGAAGATCAGCAGGATCAGCGCCGTGAACACGATCTTCTTACGCAGCTCGGGGATGGCCCACGCTTTTTTGATCGTCTGGATCACGTCAGATCACCTCTGCCTTTCCACCGGCTGCTTCGATCGCTTCCTTAGCAGCCTGGGA
>CAVHYW010000094.1:0-5806 GCA_963640475.1 bacterium
ATATTCTGGCACACTTCACTGGCCGTTTCAATCCGGCCTATTGTTTGACGCTTACAGCACGCGGTTCTTTTTTGCTTATTTGCCGCACCACTGACCAATGGCGGCCAGCAGCTCGGTTTTTCCAGTCCCCTTTTCAGCGGAGAATGGGATCAGCTGTACGCTGTCATCCAACGTCAGCGTCTGGCGGATCAGGGCCAGATTCGGCTCGATCTCGCTCTTTTTCAGCTTGTCCAGCTTATTGGCCACCACCACCATGGGACACTCGGTGGATTTGAAGTAGTCGCACATGGTCACATCGTCGGCGGTGGGCTTGTGGCGGGCGTCCACGATCAGCACGCCCAGAGAGATCAGCCCCTCCTCGGCGAAATAGTTCTCCATCAGGCGGCCCCAACGGTCACGCTCGTCCTTGGAGACCTTGGCATAGCCGTAGCCCGGCAGATCGGTGAAATAGATCTTGTCGTCAATACGGAAATAGTTGATCTGCGTCGTTTTTCCCGGCGTAGCGCCCACGCGGGCGAAGTTCTTCCGGTTCAGCAGCCGGTTGATGACGGAGGATTTTCCCACGTTGGAGCGGCCGGCAAAGGTCACCTGCGGCCTGCCGTCCCGGATAAACGTGGAGGGCTTCACCGCCGAGAGGACGAACTCCGCCTTGTTAAAGTTGATTGCCATAGCGCACCTCCTGATAAGGCGTGTCGGCAGCAATGGCTGTCATGTGCTCCACCGCGTCCTTCTTCGTTTCCGGCACCAGCGCGGCGGCGAATACGGCGTCCACCGTCTCCACCGGAATGAAGTGCAGCGCCTTCCGGACGGTCTGGTCGATCTCATCCAGATCCTTCTCGTTTTCCTTGGGAATGATCACCGTCTTGACGCCATTACGCAGGGCGGCCATGGTCTTTTCCTTCAAACCGCCGATGGGCAGCACCCTGCCCCGCAGCGTCACCTCGCCGGTCATGGCCACATCGCCCCGCACCTTGCGACCCGTCAGCGCCGACAGCATGGCCGTGGTGATGGCGATACCGGCGGAGGGGCCATCCTTGGGCGTGGCAGCCTCCGGGAAGTGGATGTGGATGTCCTTGGTCTTATAGAAATCCTTTTCCAGATGCAGCGTCTCCGTGCGGCTGCGCAGGCAGCTGAGCGCCGCTTTGGCGGATTCCTGCATGACCGTACCCAGATTGCCGGTCAGCTCCAGCTTTCCGCTGCCGTCCATCACGTTGACCTCGACCTCGAGGATCTCACCGCCTACCTCCGTCCACGCAAGGCCGTTGACCACGCCGACCTCGTCGCGGGTGATATGTACCGAAGGCGTATAACGAACCGTGCCGAGATAATCCGGCAGGTTTTTCCCTGTAATGTTAACACGCTTTACATCATCGGTCACCAGCTGCATAGCGGCCTTGCGGCACAGCTTACCGATCTGCCGCTCCAGAATACGGACGCCGGATTCCCGTGTGTAGTCGGTAATGGTGCGCCGGATAGCGCCGTCGGTCATATGGAACTGCATCCGCTTCAATCCGTGCTCCTTCAGCTGCTTGGGCAGCAGGTGCTGCTTGGCGATCTGAAGCTTTTCCTCGTCAGTATAGCTGGACAGCTCGATGACCTCCATACGATCCAGCAGCGGCCGCGGGATAGTCCCCAGCGTGTTGGCGGTGGTGATGAACATAACGCGGCTCAGATCAACGGGGATCTCTAAGAAATGATCCCGGAAAGCGTAGTTCTGCTCACTGTCGAATACCTCCAGCAGCGCCGAGGCCGGGTCGCCCCGCATATCGCTGGCCAATTTGTCGATCTCATCCAGCACCAGCAACGGGTTCATGGAACCGGCGCGGGTCATGGCGTCGATAATGCGGCCGGGCATAGCGCCAATGTAGGTCTTGCGGTGACCGCGGATGTCCGCTTCGTCCCGCACGCCGCCCAGACTGAGGCGGGCCAGCTTGCGGTTCATGGCCTTTGCCACGGAGATGGCGATGGAGGTCTTGCCTACGCCGGGAGGGCCAACCAGACACAAAATCTTGCCCTTGGCATCGGGGTTGATCTGCTGTACGGCGATGAACTCCAGAATACGCTCCTTGACCTTATCAAGGCCGAAGTGCTCCCTGTCCAAAATGGCCCGCGCCTTGGCCACATCGGCCCGATCCTTGGTAGTCTTGTGCCACGGCATATCCAGACAAACATCCAGATAGTTGCGGATCACCGATGCTTCGGCGCTTCCGTAGGGCTGCTTGGCAAGACGATCCACTTCCTTCATCAGCTTCTTGTGGATCTCCTCCGGAAGCTTCAGCTTTTCGATCTTGTCCGTATACTCGGCGATTTCCTCGTCGCCGTCGTCGCCCAGCTCATGCTGCAAGACCTTCAGCTGCTCCCGCAGGATCATGTCCTTCTGCACCTGCGCCACGCGAGAGCGTACCTTATGCTCCAGCTCTACCTCCAGCGAGATGACCTCCACCTCGTGGGCCAGCATTTCGTTCATCAGGCGCAGACGCTTGACAGGGTTCAACTCCTCCAGAATACGCTGACGGTCGCCGTGGCGCAGATTGATATTCTGGGCGATAAAGTCCGCCAGATAGCCGGGGTCACGGCAATCCAGTACGGCGGCGACAAAGTCGTCGTTCAGGTTGGTGACCAGCTCCTTATACTCGCCAAAGATGACGTAGGTCTGCCGGATCAGCGCCTCCATACGGGGCGTCATGCGGCCGGGGAAGTCCTCCTCCAGCAGCTCCACATTGGCCTGCAGGAAGGGCTTGCTCTGCCACAGGCGGTGGATGCGGGCGCGCTGCTGTCCCTCCACGATCACCCGCACGCTGGTCTCGGAGGTTTTGAGGATCTGTAAAATACGGCAGATGGTGCCGACGCTGTAAAGATCGTCCTCCTTCGGCGCGGCGGTGGATATCTCACGCTGGGTCACCAGAAAAATGGTGCGTTCATCTCTCTCCATGGCGCTGTCCAGCGCGTAAATGGAGATCTCACGCTCCACATCGAAGCTCAACGTCAGATCAGGGAAAACTGTCAGGCCCCGCAGGGCGATGACAGGGATATTCAAAGTTGTTCGTTCCATAATCGGTTCTCCTTTGCCGGGGATCGTTTTCCGGTATTTGGAAAAAGCGCAGGGGGAGAGGCGTTTGTCTCTCCCCTGTTCACACTTTAAGAGGCCGGTGCGGAGGACTTTTTCTCCGGCTGCTTTCCGGTCTTTAGTTTTGCCCGCCGGACAGTACGCTCAGGATCACGAACGATCTCAGGCTGTGCGCCGTTGTTGACGCAGTCGGCGGTAATGGTCACCTGTACGATGGTGGGGTCAGAGGGAATGTCGTACATGAGCTTCGTCAGCACACTCTCCATAATGGCCCGCAGGCCGCGGGCACCGATATTGCGCTCAATGGCCTTGTCGGCGATGGCCTCCAAGGCGTCCGGTGTGAAGTCCAGCTTCACATCGTCGTATGCCAGCAGCTTCTGATACTGCTTCACCAGCGCGTTCTTAGGCTGAGTCAGGATGGTCACCAGATCGTCCCGGGTCAGACCGTCCAGTGCGGCGATCACCGGCAGACGGCCCACCAGCTCGGGAATAATGCCGAATTTCAGCAGGTCGTGAGGCTGTACCTCCTTCAGCAGCGCGCCCTGTTGGCGCTCCGCTTTGCTCTCCACCACGGCGTCAAAGCCGATGCCCTTGCGGTCAGTACGGCGCTCGATGATCTTCTCCAGCCCATCAAATGCACCGCCGCAGATAAACAGGATGTTGTGGGTGTCGATCTGAATGAACTCTTGGTGGGGGTGCTTCCGGCCGCCCTGAGGCGGTACGTTAGCCACGGTGCCCTCCAGAATCTTCAGCAGCGCCTGCTGCACACCCTCGCCGGATACATCGCGGGTGATAGAGGTGTTTTCGCTCTTACGGGCGATCTTGTCGATCTCGTCCACATAGATGATACCCCGCTCGGCCAGCTCCACATCGAACTCCGCCGCCTGCAAAAGCCGCAGCAGGATATTCTCCACGTCGTCGCCCACATAGCCGGCTTCCGTCAGCGTAGTGGCGTCGGCAATGGCGAAGGGAACCTTCAGCACACGGGCCAGCGTCTGGGCAAACAGAGTCTTGCCGCAGCCGGTGGGGCCGATCATCAGGATGTTGCTCTTCTGCAGCTCCACATCCTCACCGCCGCCGAAGAAAATGCGCTTGTAATGATTGTATACGGAGACGGACAGCGTGATCTTGGCCGCTTCCTGCCCCACCACATATTCGTCCAGCACCGCCTTGATCTCCTGCGGAGTAGGCAGCTGGTCAAGGCTTTCTATCGGTTCCGGTTCCACGTCATAGCCGTCGTCCAGCAGAGACAGGCACAGCTGCACACATTCGTCGCAGATCCGGACGCCGGGGCCCTGGATCATGCGGTGCACCTGATTCTCTGTCTTGCCGCAGAAGGAGCAGCGCAGGATTTTTGAATTGTCAGCCATATGCTACCTCACTCAGCGCTTGTAAATTACCTTGTCCACCAGACCGTACTCCCGGGCTTCCTCCGCGACCATCCAGTTATCCCGCTCGGAGTCGGCCTTGATCTGCTCCGGCGTCTTGCCGGTATTTTCGGCAAGGATCTTGTTGATGCGCTGCTTGATCTTCAGGAAGTGCTCCACGTCGATCTCCATGTCGGTGACCTTACCCTGGGTACCGGCGGAGGGCTGGTGGATCATCACCTCGGCATTGGGCAGCGCGATGCGCTTGCCCTTGGCGCCGCAGGACAGCAGGAACGCGCCCATGCTGGCGGCCATGCCGATGCAGATAGTGGATACATCACACTTGATGTACTGCATGGTGTCATAGATTGCCATACCGGCCGTTACGCTGCCGCCGGGGCTGTTGATATACATCTGGATGTCCTTATCGGGATCCTGAGCTTCCAGATACAGCAGCTGGGCCACGACCAGACTGGCGGTGGTATCATTCACTTCTTCGCCCAGGAAGATAATGCGGTCATTCAGCAGACGGGAAAAAATATCATAGGACCGCTCGCCGCGGTTGGTCTGCTCAACAACATAGGGAACCAAACTCATTGTAAAATACCTCCGTTACGAAAGATAGTCAAAGTATACCCACCCTGATATGTGATTTAGTCTTTCTTCTCTTCGTTATCCTCGGTCTTGGTCTCCTCTTCCTTGACCTCGGGGGCAACAGCGATGGCGGAATCCGCCACCACCTTGATGACCTTTTCGCGCATGACCTGCTCCTTGACATCCTCGGTGCGCAGGTACTTCTTGACGGTATCCAGATCCATGCCGTACTTCTCGGCCACGGTCTTCATCTCGTTCTCCACTTCCTCGTCGGAGACTTCCAGACCCTCGGCCTTGATGATGGCGCGGATGGCCAGATCCATCTTCACCTGATTGGTGGCGGGCTCCTTGGCGTCCATGATGATCTGCTCCTCGTTCATGCCGGTCATCTTGGTATACTGATCGAAGGGGATGCCCTGGGAGGCCAGCTGCTGCTTGAAGCCATCCAGCATCTGGTGTGCCTGCATCTCGATCATCTCATCGGGGATGTCGGCCTTGATGCCCTCGGCCACCTTAGTCATCAGCACATCCTCAAAGGCGTGCTGGGCGGCGGTGGTACGCTCGTCGGTCATCTTCTTCTTGATGTCAGCCTTCAGCTCCTTCAGGGTGTCAAACTCGGACACGTCCTTGGCGAACTCGTCGTCGATGGCGGGCAGCTCCTTGACCTTGACCTCGTTGACCTTGACGTGGAACACCACGGGCTTACCGGCCAGCTCGGGGGTATAGTTCTCGGGGAAGGTGATGTCGATGTCCTTCTCCTCGCCGGCCTTCATGCCGA
>CAVHYW010000095.1:0-5772 GCA_963640475.1 bacterium
TGGTGGTCAGCCAGATCGTCCGCTCCCCCGGCATCTACTACGGCAAGGAGATCGACCTCAAGACCGACCTGCCCCTGCTGACCAGCACCGTGATTCCCTACCGCGGCGCGTGGCTGGAGTATGAGACCGACACCAGCGAGGTGTTCTGGGTCCGCATCGACAAGAACCGCAAGCTGCCCATCACCTGCCTGATCCGTGCGCTGGGCCTTAAGACCGACGCCGAGATCATCGAGCACTTCGGCGACGACGAGCGCATCGTGGTGACGCTGGAGAAGGATACCTGCAAGACCTACGAGGACGCTCTGCTGGAGATCTACCGCAAGCTGCGTCCCGGCGAGCCTCCCACGGTGGACTCCGCCCAGACCCTGATCCAGAACCTGTTCTTCGATCCCCGGCGCTATGACCTGAGCACCGTGGGCCGCTATAAGTTCAACAAGAAGCTGACCTTCTGGGTCCGCGCCAAGGGCCAGATGCTCCACGAGCCTGTGGCCGATCCCGCCACCGGCGAGCTGCTGTTCGAGGAAGGCCGTGTGCTGACCGCCGACGACTGCACGCTGCTGGATACCGTGGGCGTGAAGGAGATCGTCGTCACACTGGATACCGGCAAGATCCTGAAGATCACCAGCAACGGCATGTGCGACATGTCCCACTATGTGGACTTCGATCCCCGCAAGGAGTGCGGCATCAAGGAGCGCGTCCGCTTCGACGTGCTGCAGGAGCTGATGGGCCAGTATCAGGGCGAGGAGCTGATCGAGCAGTGCAAGCTGCACGCCGACCAGCTGGTGCCCAAGCACATCATCATCGACGATATCTTCGCGTCCATCAACTACATGAACGCGCTGGCCTATGGTCTGGTGACCCGCGACGATATCGACCATCTGGGCAACCGCCGCCTGCGCTGCGTGGGCGAGCTGCTGCAGAACCAGTTCCGCATCGGCTTCAGCCGTATGGAGCGCGTCATCCGCGAGCGCATGACCATTCAGGATCTGGATATCGTCACCCCCCAGAGCCTTATCAACATCCGGCCTGTTACTGCCGCCATCAAGGAGTTCTTCGGCTCCAGTCCCCTGAGCCAGTTCATGGATCAGACCAACCCGCTGGCCGAGCTGACCCACAAGCGCCGCCTGTCCGCGCTGGGCCCCGGCGGTCTGAGCCGCGAGCGCGCCAACATGGAAGTCCGAGACGTGCACTACTCCCACTATGGCCGTATGTGCCCCATCGAGACGCCTGAAGGCCCCAACATCGGCCTGATCTCCTATCTGGCCACCTACGCCCGCGTCAACGAGTACGGCTTTATCGAGGCGCCCTTCCGCGCCGTGGATCACGAGACCTGCAAGGTCTCCAATGAAATCACCTATATGACCGCCGACGTGGAGGATCAGTATATCGTCGGTCAGGCTGCCGAGCCTGTGGACGAGAATGGCTGCCTTACCAACCGCCGTATCACCTGCCGCCACCGCGATGAGATCGTGGAGGTGGATCGCACCAACGTGGACTTCATCGACGTGAGCCCCCGTATGATGGTGTCCATCGCTACCGCCATGATCCCCTTCCTGCCCAACGACGACGCCAACCGCGCCCTGATGGGCGCGAACATGCAGCGTCAGGCCGTGCCTCTGCTGAAGCCGGAGGCCCCCATCGTGGGCACCGGTATGGAGCACAAGATCTGTCTGGACTCCGAGGTGGCCGTGCTGGCCGAGGGCGACGGCGTCGTCACCAAGGTGGACGCCACCAACGTCTCTGTCAAGTATGACAGCGGCGAGACCAAGGATTATAAGCTGATCAAGTTCCTGCGCTCCAACCACGGCACCTGCATCAACCAGAAGCCTATCGTCTCTGTGGGCGAGCGCGTCCACGGCGGCGACGATCCCAGCGTGCTGGCCGACGGCCCCGCCACCGAGCAGGGCGAGATCGCGCTGGGCCGCAATATCCTTGTGGGCTTCATGACTTGGGAAGGTTATAACTACGAGGATGCCGTGCTGCTGAACGAGCGGCTGGTGAAGGAGGATGTTTATACCTCCATCCACATCGAGGAATATGAGATCGACGCCCGCGACACTAAGCTGGGGCCGGAAGAGATCACCCGCGATATCTCCAACGTGGGCGAGGACGCGCTGAAGGATCTGGACGAGCGCGGCATCATCCGCGTGGGCGCGGAGGTCCACGCCGGCGACATTCTGGTGGGTAAGGTCACCCCCAAGGGCGAGACCGATCTGACCGCCGAGGAGCGCCTGCTGCGGGCCATCTTCGGCGAGAAGGCCCGCGAAGTCCGCGATACCTCCCTGAAGGTGCCTCACGGCGAGAGCGGCATCGTCATCGATACCAAGGTATTTACCCGTGAGAACGGCGACGAGCTGGGGCCGGGCGTGAACGAAGTCGTCCGCGTCTATATCGCCCAGCGCCGCAAGATCCAGCCCGGCGACAAGATGGCCGGCCGTCACGGCAACAAGGGCGTTGTATCCCGCGTGCTGCCGCAGGAGGATATGCCCTTCCTGCCCGACGGTACCCCGCTGGATATCGTGCTGAACCCGCTGGGCGTTCCCTCCCGTATGAACATCGGTCAGGTGCTGGAGGTCCATCTGGGCTACGCCGCCAAGACCCTTGGCTGGAAGGTGGCCACCCCCATCTTCGACGGCGCCACCGACAAGGACATCAGCGAGGCGCTGGAGCTGGCCGGTCTTGATCCCGAGGGCAAGAGCTGGCTGTACGACGGCCGCACCGGCGAGCGCTTCGACAACAAGGTCACCGTGGGCTACGTCTACTTCCTCAAGCTGCACCACCTGGTGGATGATAAGATCCACGCCCGCTCCACCGGCCCCTACTCCCTGGTCACCCAGCAGCCTCTGGGCGGCAAGGCCCAGTTCGGCGGCCAGCGCTTCGGCGAAATGGAAGTGTGGGCGCTGGAGGCTTACGGCGCTGCCTACACCCTGCAGGAGATCCTGACCGTCAAGTCCGACGACGTGACCGGACGTGTCCGCACCTACGAGTCCATCGTCAAGGGCCACAACGTGCCTACCCCCGGTGTGCCGGAATCCTTCAAGGTGCTGGTCAAGGAACTGCAGTCCCTGTGTCTGGATATTCAGGTGCTGGATAAGGACGGCAACCAGATCGAGCTGAAGGACGACGAGGACGCCATGGACACCTTCAATCTGGCCCGCATGGACGCCGACAACGACCGGCAGAACCGCTACGCCGACGAGGATGAGCTGGCCGACGCAGGCTTCGATTATGTCAGCGACGAGGAAGTGGACGCTTCCTATGACGACGTTGACGACGATGATGAATTTTGAGAAAGAGGAGGAGCTGAACAATGAGTTACGCAACCTTTGACGCCATCAAGATCGGCATTGCTTCTCCGGAGATGATCCGCGAGTGGTCCTACGGCGAGGTCAAGAAGCCTGAGACCATCAATTACCGCACCTTGAAGCCGGAACGGGACGGCCTGTTCTGCGAGCGTATCTTCGGGCCCACCAAGGACTGGGAGTGCCACTGCGGTAAGTATAAGAAGATCCGCTACAAGGGCAAGATCTGCGACCGCTGCGGCGTGGAGGTCACCCGGGCCAAGGTGCGCCGCGAGCGCATGGGCCACATCGAGCTGGCCACCCCCGTCAGCCACATCTGGTACTTCAAGGGCATCCCCTCCCGCATGGGCCTGCTGCTGGACATCAGCCCCCGCATCCTGGAGAAGGTGCTGTACTTCGCCGCCTATATCGTCACCGATCCCGGCGAGACGCCCCTGATGAAGAACCAGATCCTGTCCGAGAAGGAATACCGCGATTATCGCGAAAAGTATGAGGACGACTTCCGCGCCGGTATGGGCGCCGAGGCCGTGAAGGAGCTGCTGCAGCAGATCGATCTGGAGCAGCTCAGCGAGCAGCTCCACGCCGAGCTGAAGACCACCTCCGGCCAGAAGAAGGCCCGCGTCGTCAAGCGCCTTGAGGTGGTGGACGCCTTCCGCATCTCCGGCAACAAGCCCGAGTGGATGGTCATTGACGTGCTGCCCGTGATCCCGCCTGAGCTGCGTCCCATGGTGCAGCTGGACGGTGGTCGCTTCGCCACCTCCGACCTGAACGATCTGTACCGCCGGGTCATCAACCGCAACAACCGTCTGCGCCGCCTGATGGAGCTGAACGCTCCCGATATCATCGTGCGCAACGAAAAGCGCATGCTGCAGGAAGCGGTGGATGCCCTGATCGACAACGGCCGCCGTGGCCGCCCTGTTACCGGCGCCAACAACCGCGCCCTCAAGTCCCTCTCCGATATGCTGAAGGGCAAGCAGGGCCGCTTCCGCCAGAACCTGCTGGGCAAGCGTGTGGACTACTCCGGCCGAAGCGTTATCTGCGTGGGCCCCGAGCTGAAGATCTATCAGTGCGGCGTGCCCAAGGAGATGGCGGTGGAGCTGTTCCGCCCCTTCATCATGAAGAAGCTGGTGGAGGACGGCAGCGCCAACAACATCAAGTCCGCCAAGAAGATGGTGGACAAGGGCCGCACCGAGGTGTGGGACGCCCTGGACGAGATCATCAAGGATCATCCCGTCATGCTGAACCGCGCGCCTACCCTGCACCGCCTGGGCATTCAGGCCTTTGAACCGGTGCTGGTGGAGGGCCGCGCCCTGAAGCTGCACCCCCTGAACTGCACCGCCTTTAACGCCGACTTCGACGGCGATCAGATGGCCATTCACGTTCCTCTGTCCGCTGAGGCGCAGGCCGAGGCCCGTCTGCTGATGCTGTCCGCCAACAACCTGCTGCGTCCTCAGGACGGCGGCCCCGTCACCGTTCCTACGCAGGATATGGTGCTGGGCTCCTACTACCTGACCTTCGAGCGGTTTGAGAACGGCGTTTCCCAGATGGACAACGACAAGTACTGGCCCGAGGGCATCGACTTCGCGCTGGCCGGCAAGAGCTACGACGAGCTGACCGACGAGGAGAAGGCCAACAACCGCCTGAACATCTACCGCGATGAGGAGGAGGTGCTGATGGCTTACAACGAGCACATCATCGGCATCCACCAGCCTGTCTGGGTCCGCGTGGAGAAGGAGTTCAATGGCGAGAAGCTGTCCCATGTGGTGCGCGCCACTGCCGGACGCGTCATCTTCAACCGCAACGTTCCGCAGGATCTGGGCTTTGTCAAGCGTCTGGACGACAACGGCCAGCCCACCGACAAGTTCTTTGATTACGAGATCACCGAGACCTGCGGCAAGAAGCAGCTGGGCAAGATCGTTGACCGCACCATCAAGAAGTTCGGCTTTACCATCGCCGCCGAGGTGCTGGACAACATCAAGGCCACCGGCTACAAGTACTCCACCCGCGGCTCCATCACCATCTCCATCGCGGACATGGTGGTGCCTGCCAAGAAGTACGAGCTGATCCGTGAGACCGAGGAGCGCGTGCTGGACATCGAGGATCAGTTCAACATGGGCTTTATCACCAACGAGGAGCGCTACAAGCTGGTGGTCCGCGAGTGGGAAAAGACCACCAACGACGTTACCGACGCGCTGACCGCCAACATGAACAAGTACAACCCCATCTTCATGATGGCGGATTCCGGCGCCCGTGGCTCCATGAAGCAGATCCGTCAGCTGACCGGTATGCGCGGCCTGATGGCCAACACCGCCGGTAAGACCATTGAGATCCCCATCAAGGCCAACTTCCGTGAGGGCCTGAGCGTGCTGGAGTACTTCACCTCCAGCCGAGGCGCCCGTAAGGGCCTGGCCGATACGGCTCTGCGTACCGCCGACTCCGGTTACCTGACCCGCCGCATGGTGGACGTCTG
>CAVHYW010000096.1:0-5536 GCA_963640475.1 bacterium
TTAAGGAGGGAATTACATGAGAAAAGTACCCGTATTCCTGTTGGCAGTCTGCCTTACCGCACTGCTTGCGGGCTGTGCTGGACAAGCGGTGCCGCTGGGTGGCGCACAGATCGGCGCCCTGTCAGCCACTGCCGTGACCAGTGCAGCGGTGGCTGATGAAAAGCGGGATGTACCTGCAACGGCAGATGTCCCCGATGTGGAGAACTCTGTCGCCCCCGCGGAGAATGTCAAGCCGCAGGAGAACACCAAACGACCCGAAAGCAAGACGGATGCTTCCAAAAGCCCCGTGCCTGCTGGCGAGGAACAGCCGGGTGTGCCGGAGCAGCCGACTGCCCCTGAACAGGCGGAGATCCCTGCACCGCAGCCGGAGTCTGCACCGAGTGAACCCGTACCCGCGCCTACGCCGACAGAAGGACAGGAACAGACAGTGCAGGAGGCTGCTCCCGAACCTGCACCCGCGCCTAAGCCCGCCGCCAGTGGAGATATCTACTCCATCGCGGAGGCTGTCAGGGCGGGTAACGAGTACGCAAGAGCGCAGTACGGTGTGACCATCGACACCAGTATGACCACGGCCAATTCCAGATTCTTCCCCGGCACGGCGGACAGCGTGGCATGGCTGGCGGAGAACGGTGGGCAGGCGGCACTGACCGCCGCGGTGCGGGGCAATGTAGATGCCACCTTCGCTTGTCTTGCCGCTATGGACGGCGCAGAAACGGTCAGCGCGTATGCGCGGTTCAACTGCACCGTCCGCTACGACGTGGCATCGGACGAGTACATCGTGGTGGTGCTGTACGGATAAACCTGAATACCCGACCAAAAGGCCGACAGCGTATGCTGCCGGCCTTTTGCGTTGGGGGAAAGGAACGCTATGAAGAAAACCATTTCCAAGCTGCTGACGCTTGTGTGTCTGCTGGTGATTATCATGGGGCTGTCCGTTGTGACTGCCCACGCCGCCACGGTCACGGGCATCGTCAGCAGCGGCAACGAGTACCGCTACCACGAGGACAAGTCGCCTGTGTCCCAGTGGGGGCCGTACACCAGCAACAAGCTCAAGTATTTCACCCGGAACGACACCGGGGAGACTGTCCCCGCCTACTGTATGGAGCCGGAAGTGCGCTCCGCCAGCGGCGATTTGCAGTATTCCTCCACATCGTGGAGTGATTTGACTTGGAATCAGCGGTATGCTGTGACGCTGGCCATGGCCTACGGTTACGGCGGCAATTACGGCTTCAATATGCACCCGGATTGTGCGCAGCTGGCGACGCAGGCGGTGGTGTGGGAGTTCGTGTGCGGCTATCGCAGTCCAGTGTATCCCTACACACTGTACGACACCACCTGCGCCAACCTATTCCATTACGCGGGCGACGATGTGGCGGTGGCGTACAACATCATTATTGACCGCATCATGAACCACGGCAAGATCCCCAGCTTCGCAGTGCGCTATCGTGGTCAGCTCAGTGACAGCAACGCCATCCAGTTGACATGGGACGGCAGCCGGTATGTGGGCACGGCCACCGACACCAACGGTGTGCTGTCGCAGTATTACTTCAGCACTAACATCAGCGGCGTCACGGTCAGTCAGAGTTGGAACACACTGACCGTGACAGCTACGAAGGATGCGGCGGAGAAGCTGAACGGCTATATCAGCAGCGACTACGGCTATTCACTGGATGTGGAGGGTACGGAGTCTGTGCTGTTAGAACCAAGCAACGGCAGCAGCTATCAGGCGTGTGCGGCGTTGACCTCGCTGCCCGATCCCGTGTGGGCGTATATTCACTTTAAGGTAAACGTTCTGGAAGAAAAAGGAAGTATTGCCATCCGCAAGGTGGATGCCACGGGCGCACCTCTCGCTGGTGCGGAGCTGCTGCTGGAGACTTCCGCGGATGGCAAGACATGGACGGAAGTCAGCCGGATCACCACCGGCAAGACGGGCATCGCCAAGTGGGGCGACCTCAAGGTCGGTGTGCAGTATCGTATCACCGAAGTAAAAGCCCCCGCAGGGTATACTCTGCTGACCGAGCCGCTGTTCACGGGAACGCTGGACAGCAGCAACCGAGACATTACCATCACCGCCTGCAATAACGCAGGCTTCGTGCTGCCCTTCACAGGCGGCAACGGATTTATCGCATCCATTATGTTTGCAACACTCATGCTCTGCGTGGGTGTTTATTTTTGCAAAAAATTTGAAATGAAGGAGAACACCAAATGAAAAAGATCCATCGCATATTGGCGCTGCTGATGGCGGCGCTCATGGCCGTCGGCCTGATGACTACGGCATTTGCCGTAGAACCTACCATTGATCCGGCGAAGAAAGCATCCCTGAGCATCTACAAATACGACATCACAACGGCCAGCAGCGATGGCGCGTGGGATGCCGAGTCCTACGTTTCCACCGGCCTGCACGATAACGCCGTCGTGGACAAGCTGGCAAAGTATGCCATCCAAGGCGTGGAGTTTACTTACCTCCGTGTTGCCGATGTCACCATGAACAATGAATTGGTGGACGGTCAGCGCACGGTGGGTGTGCTGTATGGCTTCGACAACTCTGACCGCAGCAACGCCGTGCTGTCTGCCATTGGTCTGACAGCTGCGGATGTTCACAAGACTGAGGGCGGTGTCAACTACTTCACCAGCGATACTCTGAACAACAAGCTGTCTGCGGCTCTGGCAGCCAATGCCACCACTGTCAAGAATGCGCTTGAGGCCGCTGTCAAGAACGGCGGCGTTGCCATGACCGAAACGGATGCCACCGGCCACACCTTCGCATCCGAAATGGAGCAGGGTTTGTATCTCGTCGTAGAGACTCGTGTTCCCGAAAATGTGACTTCTACCTGCAATCCCTTCCTGATCTCCTTGCCCATGACGACCGTCGATGGCAGCGAGTGGAACTATGACGTCACGGTCTACCCCAAGAATCAGACCGGCAATCCCACTCTCGATAAGACCGTGCGCGAGGACAAGAACTCCACAGGTAAGAACAGCGGCAGCTTGACCAACATCGCAGATGGGTACGCACATACTGCGTCTGCATCTATCGGTGACACGGTGGACTATCAGATCATCAGCACCCTGCCCACCATCACGTCTAAGGCTTCTTCCCTTAGTGAATACACCTATGTGGATACTATAAGCAAGGGTATTCGCTACAACAAGAACGACGTCGTTATCGAGTTCTTCCGCGATGCTGCCTGCACCGACAAGATCACCACATGGGCAGAGGATTCCGGCAAATTCACCGTGGCCTATGATGATGCACAGAACACCATGACCATCCGCATGACCGACACCGGCCTGAGCGAGATCAATGAGGCTGCCACCGTGTATACCGACAGCGTGAAGCGCGGGTACAGTGACTGCACCATGCGCCTCACTTACGCCGCCACCTTGACCGCCGATGCCAAGATGGGCGATAGCGACAACCCCAATGAGGTCGAGTTGACGTGGAAGCGTACCAATACGACCTACTTTGATACCCTCAAAGACTGCTGCCATGTGTATACCTACGGCATTGACATCCTCAAGCAGTTTTCTGACAACGGCGGCAACCTGCGGAACGTGAAGTTCAAGCTGCACAACGACGCCGATGACTGCTATATCATCGCGGAGCAGAAGGATGGCATCTACTACGCCAAGGGCTTTGCCGCAAAGAAGGCCGATGCCACCACCTTCGTTCCCAACAGCAGCGGTCACATCGTGGTCAAGGGGCTGGAGGATGACACCTATTCTCTGACCGAAATTGCCACCGACAAGGGTTATGTGCTGTTGAAGGACGCGGTCAAGATCGTTATCAAGACTGCTGAGAACGGCCAGTGCGAGAAGTGCGGTGCGGCCCTGCTGACCGCTTCCGCCACCGTCAACGGCAAGGATGCCAGCATGAACGATGGTAATGCCATCGTGCCGCTGACTGTAGTCAACAATCCAGGGTTTGACCTGCCCAGGACGGGCGGCTACGGCACGTGGATGTTCACCATTGGCGGTGTAGCCCTGCTGGGTGCGGCAGGCTTCATCGTGATCCGCAGCCGTAAGCAGCACAAGAGCGAGCAGTGAAGCGCTGGATACTGGCGGTGGCTTGCTGTATTGTAGCACTGGGGCTGATGCTATATCCACTGGTGGGTGAGCTGGTAAGTGAGAAATATCATTCGGATGTGGAAACCACCTACACCGCCGCCATCGAGGACACCGATGACGCCGATCTGACTGCCCAGCGGCAGGCGGCGGAGCAATACAACGCTATACTGTCCGGCACGGCGGCTATTACAGAGGGAGGGGCTTCCGCTCCTCCCTTGCCGTATGCGGAGCAGCTCACGGTGGGCGGCGTCATGTGCTACATCGACATTCCCAAAATCAGCGTATACCTGCCGGTACAGCACGGCACGGATGCGGAAACGCTTGAAAAGTCAGTCGGTCATGTGGCAGGGACTTCCCTGCCGGTGGGCGGCAGCAGCACCCACGCGGTGCTGTCGGCTCACAGCGGGATGGCCTCGTCCAAGCTGTTTTCGGACATTGACCAACTCGAAAAGGGTGACGTCTTTTATATCCACGTTTTGGGCGACACACTGGCCTACGAAGTGGACAGCATCAACACAGTGTTGCCGACAGATACATCACTGCTGCAAATCGAGGATGGTAAGGACTATGTAACGCTGGTGACCTGCACACCGTTCGGTGTCAACACCCACCGGCTGCTGGTGCGTGGCCACCGTGTTCCCTATACTCCCGAACAGGAAACTACTGTCGTAGAAGAAAAGCCAGCGGCATCCTCGTGGACGCAGCACTACCTCACTGGCCTTGCCGTCAGCCTTGGCACGATGGCAGTAGTTGGTGGTGCTTACTCTTTGGTAAGGAAGGTGCGCCATGCGTAAGACATCCCTTGTACTGGCTGCGCTGCTGGCGGTGGCAGGCGTCTGCGTCATGCTGTGGCCGGTGTTTACAGGGTACAGGCTGCAAGCCAACACGGATGAGGCCGTGCAGAGCTTCCTCGAAGAACGGAAACCGGAGCAGCAGCACCCCGAACTGCTGGCAGCCCTGCAAGCCTACAATCAGCGCATCTACGTCGAAAAACAATCCGGCCTTGTTGATCTCGAAGCCTGCGAAACGCCTGCTGCTGACCTTGTGGCATACGGCATCGAGGACGAAATCGTCGGCGTGTTGGAGATACCCGCTATGGAGCTGACCATGCCCGTCTACTTGGGCGCGTCCGATGCCCACCTTGCCGCAGGCGCGGCGGTGCTGGGCAATACTTCTGCACCCATCGGCGGTGACAACACCAACAGTGTCATCGCGGGACATCGTGGGTGGAAAGGTGCGGACTACTTCCGGCATATAGACAAGTTAGCCGTGGGCGATAAGGTCAGAATTACCAACCTGTGGGAGACACTGACCTACACGGTGGCCGACATCCAGATCATCCAGCCGCACGAGGTGGATAAGATCAAGATACAACCGAGCCGCGACCTGCTGACGCTGCTCACCTGCCACCCCTATGCCAGCGGTGGACGGAAAAGGTATGTGGTGTACTGCGAAAGAACGGGATAAA
>CAVHYW010000097.1:0-5504 GCA_963640475.1 bacterium
AAGGCTCATGACCGAAGCTGTCGGCGAAGATGATGTTGCAGCCCTTGTCGACCATGTCAACAGCGGCCTCATAGCACTCCTGGCCTTCGGGAACGTTGGTCTTCAGGATGTAATCATCCTCGGTCAGACCCAGGTTGGCGATAGCCTCCTTGGCAGCGTTGATGAAGTTGAGGTCATAGGTGGAGTTTTCATCATGCAGGGTGATGAAACCGACCTTCACCTTAGCAGCAGTATCATCGGGTTTGTCAGTGTTGTCGGGGGTGTCATTGCCGCCGCCGCAGGCCACCAGGCTCAGAGCCATGACCAGAGCGAGGATCAACGCAAGGAACTTCTTCATTCTTGTTTTCCTCCTTAAAATATATGACGTGCGGCTGAAGGTGGGGATAAAATTTGCCGCTCGCCTGAATAACGGATGGTAGATCCGACATTCACAGTAGTGCATCAAAATGTTACAAAAGTATTATAAAGGAATTTTTCACAGATTTCAACTAAAATTCTGCGTTCCTTATAGATTTTTTGATGATGCTGCTATTAGAAATACAGATGAGAAAATTGCTGAGATAAGTGAAAACGCTTCCGGTGAGGGTCACTGATGTACCCGAGTACCGGTTTTTCCTTCAATTCCGTCTTTGGCCTTCTCCAGCAGCGTGATCAGAGCGGTGCGGCCGGGCTTGGACTCAGCGAACTTCACGGCGGCCTCCACCTTGGGCAGCATGGAGCCCTTGGCGAACTGGCCCTGCGCGATGTACTCCTTGGCCTCGGCGGGGGTCAGCTCGTCCAGACCCTTCTGGTCGGGCTTGTTGAAGTTGATGGCCACCTTCTCCACGGCGGTGAGGATGATGAGCATGTCGGCGTCCAGCTGCTCAGCCAGCAGCTCGGAGGCGAAGTCCTTATCGATAACGGCGGCCGCGCCCTTCAGGTGGTTGTGCTCGGTGCGGTAGACGGGGATGCCGCCGCCGCCGCAGCAGATGACGATGTTGCCGCTGTCGCTCAGCGCGCGGATGGCGCCCAGCTCCACGATCTGCTGGGGCTTGGGGGAGGCCACATAGCGGCGCCAGCCGCGGCCCGCGTCCTCTTTGAACAGGAAGCCGGTCTTGGCGGCCATGACCTTGGCCTCTTCCTCGGACAGGAACTTGCCGATGGGCTTGCTGGGATCGTTAAAGGCGGGATCCTTGGGATCCACCTCCACCTGGGTGACCATGGTGACCACGGGCTCGTCGATGCCGCGGTTCATCATCTCCTCATGCAGGGCGTTCTGCAGGTCATAGCCGATGTAGGCCTGGCTCATGGCGCCGCACACGGACAGGGGGGTGCTGTCCTGGCCGGGATCCTCGTGCATCAGGGCCAGCATGGCGTTGTTGATGATGCCCACCTGAGGGCCGTTGCCGTGGGCGACGATGACCTGATGACCTTCGGCGATCAGATCCACGATGGCACGGGCGGTGATCTGTACGGCGTCAGCCTGCTCATGCAGGGTGCTGCCCAGTGCGTTGCCGCCCAGCGCGATAACGATTTTCTTTGCCATAATGGGTAATTCTCCTTTTATTTCCTTTGTGATTTACGATAAAAAAGGACAGCGGCGGCGCTGCCGCCGCTGTCGCGGGTCATATTCGCGTTTTAATTAGAAGATTTTGCGGGTATCCTTGGTCTCGTCCAGCTCCATCAGAGCCTTGACGGGATCCTTCACCTGGGCCAGGAAGATCATGGCGGCGATGATGTAGGGCTTGTAGGAGGCCTGCTTGTACAGAGGCACGATGTAGCGGTCAAACACGGAGTTGTCCACTTCGCCCTCGGCGCAGCTCAGACCGGTGATGTCGGCGGGCAGGCAGTGCAGATACAGGGCCTTGCCGTCCTTGGTCAGCTTCATCATCTCTTCGGTGCAGGCCCAATCCTTGTGCTGGGCGTTCTGGGCCAGCAGGCGCTTCTCCAGGGCGTCGATGCCGTCCTTGTCGCCGGCGGCGTACAGCTTGGTGCGCTCTTCCATGGCGGCATAGGAAGCCCAGCTCTTGGGATACACGATATCGGCATCCTTGAAGGCCTCGGCCATGGAGTTGGTCTTGTGGAACTTGGAGCCGTACTTCTCGCAGTTCTTGCGGGCGACTTCCTCCACCTCGGGCATCACGTCGTAGCCATCGGGGTGAGCCAGGGTCACGTCCATGCCGAAGCGGGTGAACAGACCGATGACACCCTGAGGAACGGACAGGGGCTTGCCGTAGCTGGGAGAATAGGCCCAGGTCATGGCGACCTTCTTGCCCTTCAGGTTCTCCACGCCGCCGAAGTAGTGGATGACATGCAGCATGTCGGCCATGCACTGGGTGGGATGATCCACGTCGCACTGCAGGTTCACCAGAGTGGGCTGCTGCTCCAGAATACCGTCACGATAGCCTTCCTTCACGGCGTCCATGAAGGTCTTCTGATACTTGTGGCCCTCGCCGATGAACATATCGTCGCGGATGCCGATGACGTCGGCCATGAAGGACACCATGTTCGCGGTCTCGCGGACGGTCTCGCCGTGGGCGATCTGGGACTTCTTCTCGTCCAGATCCTGCACCTCCAGGCCCAGCAGGTTGCAGGCGGAGGCGAAGGAGAAGCGGGTACGGGTGGAGTTGTCGCGGAAGATGGAGATGCCCAGACCGGAATCGAACACGCGGGTGCTCTTGTTGCGCTCACGCAGATCGCGCAGGGCGTCGGCTACGGTAAATACGGCGTCGATCTCATCATCGGTCTTGTCCCAAGTCCAATAGAAATCGTTCTTGTACATGTTGTTGATATTCAGCGTGGACAGATGACGTGCCAGCTCAACAGTCTTGCTCATTTTCGTTCTTTCTCCTTATTGATATGTGTGGGTAAATGGTTTTTACTTGATGTCGTTGCCGGTCAGCTCCTGACGGAAGCTGGTGGCGGAGCCGTCCTTGTTCTCGGGATGATACAGGCCGGGAACAGCGGCGTACAGCGCGGCGCAGGTCACCAGATCCTGCTTGAAGGTCACCTCGTTGGGAGCGTGAGCCTGAGACTCGGCGCCGGGGCCAAAGCCGACGCAGGGGATGCCGTAGCGGCCCTGAATGGACACGCCGTTGGTGGAGAAGGTCCACTTGTCGGTCAGAGGACGGCCCTCACGCTTGGAGGCGGCCAGCTCAGTGGGCATCAGGCGCTTGTCGCCCCACAGGTTGTGGTGAGCGTCCACCAGAGCCTGGACGTGGGGAGCGGTCTCCTTGTTGATCCAGGTGGGGAAGAAGCACTCGGTCTCATAGACGTGGCCGGTCCATGCGGGACGGTCATACATGTACATGGAGACCTTCACATCGTCGGCGTACTTCTTGCAGGCGGGCAGATCCTCGATCTCCTTCAGGCAGGAGAGATAGGTTTCACCGGCGGTCATGCGGCGGTCAATGGAGATGGAGCAGCTATCGGCCACAGCGCAGCGGGAGGGAGAGGTATAGAAGATCTGGCTGGTGGTGCAGGTGCCGCGGCCCAGGAAGCGGGCATCCTCGTAATGATCGGGGTTGAACTTGGGATCCAGCATCTTCACCAGACCGTTGATCTCGGTGGAACCGTCGGCGGGGTTCTCGTTCAGGTCGCGGACGTTCAGAATGACCTCGGCCATCTTGTGGATGGCGTTGTCGCCGCGCTCGGGAGCGGAGCCGTGGCAGGAGACGCCGTGCATGTCCACGCGGATCTCCATACGGCCGCGGTGACCGCGGTAGATGCCGCCGTCGGTGGGCTCGGTGGAGATGACGAACTCGATCTTCTCACGGGCGTCCTCGGGGCCGTTGAAATACTCGTTGACGATGGACTGCCAGCACATACCGTCGCAGTCCTCCTCCTGCACGGAGCCGACCACCATCATCTTGTAGCCCTTGGGCAGCAGGTCCAGATCCTTCATGATCTTCACGCCGTAAGCGGCGGCGGCCATGCCGCCCTCCTGATCGGAACCGCCGCGGCCATAGATGATGTCCTCGGTCTCGTAGCCCTTGTAGGGGTCGGCTTCCCAGTTGTTGATGTTGCCGATGCCCACGGTGTCGATGTGGCTGTCGATGGCGATGATCTTGTCGCCCTCGCCCATCCAGCCGATGACGTTGCCCAGCTTGTCGAACTCGACCTTGTCATAGCCCAGAGACTTCAGTTCTTCGGCGATGCGCTTGACCACGCCCTCTTCCTCGCAGGACTCGGAAGGAATGGCGATCATGTCACGCAGGAACTTGACCATAGCGGGCTTATAGCCCTCGGCAGCTTTTCTGATGGCCTCAAAATCCATAATATACCTCCAACAAATGATATGATGATACATTCTTTTCTTATATGAGACATTTTTCCTACCAACTATAATAGCACATAGCGGACGGATGTCAAACAAAAAATCTTTTTTCCTAAAAATTTTTTTGGAAAAACGTTGATTTCTTGTTAAAGTGTGATATGATAAGAGTGGAAAGTGATTGGGAGTATGGTCAATTGGAACGATATTCTCCGGAACGGAACCAAAATTTCATATTTGATAAGGAGAGTTGATCGTTATGGAAGCAAAACGGTTAGAAGCTCTGAAGCAAATCGCCGCAGGTATTGCGGCGCAGTTTGGCGACAAGTGCGAGGTCGTGATCCACGACGTAGGCAGCGGACATCCGGAGCATACCATTGTCCATATTGAAAACGGCCATGTGTCCGGCCGCAAGGTGGGTGACGGCGCGTCTCAGGTGGTGCTGGATCAGTTCAGAAGCCAGAACGACCACCCCAAGGATCACCTGTGCTACCTGACCCGGACGCCGGACGGCAAGATCCTCAAGTCGTCCTCCATTTACATCCGCAACAGCCGCGGCAACATCACCAGCATCTTCTCCATCAACTACGACATCACCAATATCATGATGATGCATCAGGAGCTGGGCGAGTTCATGATGACCCGCGACAAGGAGCAGACCGAGCCGGAGAAGATCATCAACGTCAATAACGTGCTGGACGAGCTGATCGAGCAGTCGGTGCAGCAGGTGGGCAAGCCTGTGGCGCTGATGAACAAGGACGACAAGGTGCGGGCCATCCGCTTCCTGAACGAGTCCGGCGCGTTCCTCGTGACCAAATCCACCGACAAAGTGGCAAAATACTTCGGTATTTCCAAATATACTCTGTACTCTTACATCGACGCCAATAAACAGCAGGAGGAAAAGAAAAAATGATCGATCTGTCCATCAACAAGGTTGGCCTGGAGCATAACATCCAGAAGGCCAAGGAGAACAATGTCATCATCCCCACCATTGCTCAGATGCAGAATCCCGACCTGATCCCCGAGAAGATCAAGGCCAAGCTGAGCCATACCGGCCTGTGGGACGTGGATCCCGTGAACCTGTTCCGTATTTCCTGGCACAATGAGGCCAAGGAGTCCGGCGGTCTGTTCCAGGCTGTCCCCAACTATGTGGAGATCCCCAGCAAGCTGTCCGGCGTTCCCTGCCGCATCATCGCCATGTCCGGCAAGTGGTTCCCCACCGGCTGCCACAAGGTGGGCGCTTCCTTCGGCT
>CAVHYW010000098.1:0-5377 GCA_963640475.1 bacterium
TGCCCGGAGATCTTTGACAGCGAAGCTGTCCGTATCCCTTAGTGTAATTATACTAGGGCGCACCCCAATGTGATCTGCGCATAGCGCAGGAATGTGTGCTGCAATTTGTCCATGTGCTCCTCCCGATAGGACGCTTTTTGCCGTCCAGAGGACATCCTATCAGGTATGCACGAACTTGTAAAATGGGCATTTTTCCCAGCGGCCATGAATTTGATTCATGGCAATATGAAAAAGAAAACGCGGGCGATGCCTGCATTTTCTATATATGGGCATGGAACATATCGGTGGTGTACCGGCAGAACAGCTCCGCCACCGGGGACAGCCGCCGCTGCGGCAGCGTCGCCAGACAGATGGTGCGGGTGGGACGGCCCTCCAGATAGCGCAGTTGGATGCGCTGGTCGTCATAGTCCCCCAGCAGCATCCGGGGCAGAATGGTCACGCCCCGCTCCTGTCCCACCAGTGTCAATGCAGAGTAGTCGCTGTTGACGCTGGCGCTGTCCGTTACGGTACATCCGGCGCTGCGAAGGATGTTTCCCACATCGTAGTCGATGCCCTCGGCGGGGACGATGACCCGTTCCTCCCGCAAACATGCCAGCGGCACCTCTTCTGCTTCACATAGCGGATGGCAGCAGGGCAGCACCAGCAGCATATCGTCCTCCACCAGCGGCGTCAGCCGGAAGGGCTGGCGGGTGGATGCGGAGAGGAAACCCACCTCTACCTTCTTTTTCAGGATCCACTCCTCCACGGCTTCGTAATCGCCGTCCTGAAACCGGATCTGCACGGAGGGATAACACGCGGCCATGCGCTCGATCAGCGTCGGGAGCCAGCGGATGGCGACGCTGCTGATGCACCCTACCGATACGATGCCGGACACGCTGCCGCTGAGGTTTGCCGCCTTTTGCAATAGCTGTTCCTGCGCGGCCAGCATGGTGGTCACATAGGGCAGCAGCTCCCTGCCGTTTTCCGTCAGGCAGACGCCCATGTGCAGCCGCTGCAGAAGCTGCGTTCCCAGATTTTGCTCTAGCCGCCGCAGGGCATGACTGGCGGCAGACTGCGTGTAGCCCAGCTCCACCGCGGCGTGGGTGATGTTGCCCAGTTCAGCGGCCCGAGCAAACAGTTTCAGATCGTTGATATCCATATGCGATTCCTGTCGGCTCCTGATCGTAACTTTATGAAATCATTATACCATGGTCTGCAAAAAACGCAATGCCAATGTCTCCGCAGGGGCCTTATGGCTCGCAGCTTGCCCAGAAGCGGCGCAGCACTTCCTCGTACGCCTGACGGTCCGTATAATAGCTCATGGTGTGGTCGGCCTGCGGCACCACCAGAAGCTGGCAGGGTGAGGCGCAGGCGGCCTGATTCTCATAGGCCATCCGCACCGGGACAAAATGGTCGTCCTCGCCGTGGATCAGCAGCACCGGTATTTTCCCGGCGGCAAGGCTGTCCAGCGTGGAGCACTCGTCCGAGCCGACGGACAGTCTCCTGCGGCAGACCCGGTCGGCGATCCAGCCGCCGAGGACAAAGGGGATATGCAGGTTCTTCCGGGCCACATGCCGCCAGATGGCGTGAGGCGAGGTATAGGCCGAGTCGGCGATGATGCCCCGGACGGCTTCCGGCAGGGGCAGATCCGCCGCCATCAGCACGGTGGTACCGCCCATAGAGACGCCCGCCAGATAGATGGGCAGCGCCGTACCGAACCGCTCCGTCACCCACCGTGCCCACGCAAGGCAGTCCTCCCGCTCCGTCAGGCCGAAGCCGATATAGTCGCCCTCGCTGTTCTGCTGGGCCCGCTGCTCCACATAGAGAACGCTGCACCGCTCCCGCCGCCAGAAGCCGGAGATCAGGGCAAAGTCCCAGTGCCACGCGGAATGCCAGCCATGGAAGGCAATGATGATCCGCTCGGCGTCCGGGCAGGGGAACCAGTGGCCCGCCAGACGCAGGCCGTCCCGGCTCTCGATGGCAACCACCTCATGGGGCGCGGCGGCCAGCTGGCGGGATGCCTCCTTCCGGGCGGCGCGGAAACCGTCGTTGGGCGTCTCACCGGTCAGGCGGGAGGCGCCGCCTTTCCTCTTTCGCAGGCGGGGCGGCTGGCGGTTCATGGCCACATCCATCAAAACATGGGTCACGCCATAGACGGCAGCGCCGCAGGCCGCGGCGGCAGAAAGGGCGGTGATGGTGATTTTTGCTGCTTTTTTCATAGGATCGGTTCCTCCGTGGAATTTCTTCATAGACAAGGGGTGGTTTTTTATGGTAAAATGTGGGACAGTAAGCTAGTGGTGGAGGTCTTGATATGCCTGTCAATGTAAAGCCCCTGATCGCCGACGCTTTCTTGAAGCTGTCCAAGGAAAAGAACATCGACAAGATCACAGTGAAGGATATCGTGGACGAGTGCGGCATCTCCCGCCAGTCCTTTTACTACCACTTTCAGGACATTCTGGAGGTCATCGAGTGGTCGGCGGAGCAGGCGTTTCAGAAGCTGCTGGAGCGCAGCATGGAGACCGACGACGCGGAAGCGGTGTTCCGGGACTTCATTGCCGCCTCCGACGAGGCCAGCGCCCTGCTGCGCAAGCTGTTCAACTCCCAGAAGCGGGAGCAGGTGGAGCGGCTGATGGCGCGGGCCGTCCGGGCCTATCTGCAGGAGCTGATCCGGCGGAAAGGCCCCATTGCGGATATCCCCTACGAGGACGCGGAGGCCGCGCTGAGCTTCTGCACCTACGGCATCGTGGGACTGCTGCTGGAATACTGCGAGAAAAAGGACGTGGACCGGGACCGTTTGGCGCGGCAGATGTACCGCCTGTTGACCGGACGTATGGCGGAAAAGCGCGGCACATGATCTCGTTTCCTACTCCTATTATAACAGAAAAATCACGGTTCTCTATATGACAAAATCCCCAAAGTGTCAAGCTTTTTGACATTTTGGGGATTTTGTCATGACAGGGAGCGCAAACTGATAGTGGCGGAATGGCGTTTCGTCTGCTATAACAGTACCATCGATTAACAAGGGAGAGTTGCCCATGTCAACCAAAAACGGGATATTCGCCGGAAAGCTCTGTGAGCTGGAGCGGCAGTATGAGCAGACCATCCGCTGTCTCCGGTGCTGCCAGCGGGCGGATCACCGGGAGATCCAGCGGTCGCTGCGGTGCCTGTGGCAGGAGTACCGGGAGAACGAGCTGCTGCTGCAAAGGAGCATCGCCAAAAGCCACTCCCCTGCCGTGGCGGCCCTGTCGGCCGCCCAGTTGGAGTACGACCTGAAAATTCAGGATATTCTGCAAAATGAGCTGCCGGGCTACGTTCACGGCGAGGGCAGCGACGTGACGGAGGATCAGGCAGAGGCCGCCAGCCTCTACGGCGAGTACGCCATCGACTTTGCGGCACAGTCCATGCGGCACGCACTGCTGGCGGCGCTATCGGCCATCGATCTGCAAATGAACTGCGAGGAACGGGAAACCGCATCGGATATCCCGGAAAATACGGAGGAAATGCCAAATGAATGAAGTGAAATCACCAAAAAAGCCATTGCTGTATTACTACATGATCGCCATTCTGGTGGTGCTGCTGTTCAACCTGCTGGCCATGCCGTGGCTATCGGAGCACCAGATCAAGGATGTGGACTACAACACCTTTGTATCCATGACGGAACAGGGCCAGATTGGTCAGGTGGAGATCCAGCAGCAAAGCAACCGCATCCTGTTTACCGGCAAGGATGAAAAGACCATCTACAAGACCGCCATCGTCCCCGACGACGGACTGGTGCAGCGTCTGCTGGACGCAGGCGTCTCCACCACCGGCGAGGAGATTGAGCAGAGCTCGCTGCTGGTGGACATTCTGGGCTGGGTGCTGCCGCTGGTCATCTTCATCGGCATCGGGCAGATCATCTCCCGCAGCATGATGAAGAAAATGGGCGGCGGCAACTCCATGATGTTCAACATGGGCAAGTCCAACGCCAAGGTCTACGTCAAGTCCGCCGAGGGCATCAAGTTTGACGATGTGGCCGGTGAGGACGAGGCCAAGGAGAACTTGCAGGAAGTGGTCAACTACCTCCACGACCCCAGTAAATATCAGGACATCGGCGCGTCCATGCCCAAGGGCATCCTGCTGGTGGGCCCTCCGGGAACCGGCAAGACCATGCTGGCCAAGGCTGTGGCCGGTGAGGCCAACGTCCCCTTCTTCTCCATGTCCGGCTCGGAGTTCGTAGAGATGTTCGTAGGCATGGGCGCAAGCAAGGTGCGTGACCTCTTTAAGCAGGCCAAGGAGAAAGCGCCCTGCATCGTGTTCATCGACGAGATCGATGCCATCGGCAAGAAGCGTGACGGCCAGCTGGGCGGCAACGACGAGCGTGAGCAGACCCTGAACCAGCTGCTGACGGAGATGGATGGCTTCGAGGGCAACAACGGCGTCATCATTCTGGCGGCCACCAACCGCCCCGAATCCCTTGACCCGGCGCTCACGCGCCCCGGCCGCTTTGACCGCCGCGTACCCGTGGAGCTGCCCGACCTGAAGGGCCGCGAGGAAATTCTGAAGGTACACGCCCGGAAGATCAAGGTGGCCGAGGATGTGGACTTCAGCAAGATCGCCCGCATGGCCTCCGGCGCGTCCGGCGCGGAGCTGGCCAACATCGTCAACGAGGCAGCGTTGCGTGCCGTCCGTGACGGCCGCCGCTTCGCCACCCAGGCCGATCTGGAGGAGAGCATCGAGGTGGTCATCGCAGGCTACCAGAAGAAGAACGCCATCATGACCGACCACGAGAAGAAGATCGTGTCCTATCACGAGGTGGGTCATGCCTTGGTGGCAGCCATGCAGACCCACTCCGCCCCCGTGCAGAAGATCACCATTGTCCCCCGCACCTCCGGCGCGCTGGGCTATACCATGCAGGTGGAGGAGGGCAACCACTATCTCATGACCAAGGAGGAGATTGAGAACAAGATCGCCACCTTTACCGGTGGCCGTGCCGCCGAGGAAGTGGTGTTCGGCTCCGTCACCACCGGCGCTTCCAACGATATCGAGCAGGCCACCAAGCTGGCCCGCGCCATGATCACCCGCTACGGCATGAGCGACGAGTTCGGCATGGTGGCGCTGGAGACGGTCACCAACCAGTATCTGGGCGGCGACGCCTCTCTGGCCTGCTCCGCCGAGACCCAGACCAAGATCGACCAGCAGGTGGTAGCGCTGGTGCAGAAGCAGCACGACAAGGCCGTCAAAATTCTGATGGACAACCGGGAGAAGCTGGACGAGCTGGCCACCTACCTCTATGAGAAGGAGACCATCACTGGCGAGGAGTTCATGCGGATACTGAACAAGTGAATCACAGCCTTATAATGTAAGCGTCAAATGAATGCAAAAATGGACCGCACTCACTGAGTCGGTCCATTTCAAATCA
>CAVHYW010000099.1:0-5368 GCA_963640475.1 bacterium
CGGCTCTGCGTACCGCCGACTCCGGTTACCTGACCCGCCGCATGGTGGACGTCTGTCAGGACGTCATCATCCGCGAGGATGACTGCGGCGTGGAGAAGGGCATCGTGGTGTCCGAGATCAGCGAGGGCGGCCAGATCATCGAGAAGTTCTCCGAGCGTATCAAGGGCCGTTTCCCCGTCCACGATATCTGCAAGCCCGGCACCGACGAGGTGCTGATCTCCAAGGATCACATGATGACCGAGGATGACGCGGCGCTGCTGGAGTCCTTCGATATCCACACGGCCGAGATCCGCACCGTGCTGACCTGCAAGGCCCACAGCGGTATCTGCGCCAAGTGCTACGGCATGAATCTGGCCACCTCCAAGCCTGTGGCCCCCGGCGAGGCGGTCGGCATCATCGCCGCCCAGTCCATCGGTGAGCCCGGTACCCAGCTGACCATGCGAACCTTCCACACCGGCGGCGTTGCCGGCGGCGACATCACCCAGGGCCTTCCCCGTGTTGAGGAGCTGTTCGAGGCCCGCCGTCCCAAGAAGATGGCTACCATCGCTGAGATCGGCGGCAAGGTCCGCTTTGAGGAGGCCGCCAAGGGCAGCCTGCTGAACATCATCATCACCGCCGACGACGGCGATACCCGCACCTACGCGGTGCCTCACACCGGCTTGCTGGTGCAGGATGGCGAGACCATCGAGAAAGGCCGCCAGCTGCAGGACGGCGCGCTGAACCCCCACGACGTGCTGCGTATCCGCGGCGCTTCCGCTGTTCACAACTACCTCATTCAGGAGGTCCTGAAGGTGTACCGTCAGCAGGGCGTGGATATCAACGATAAGCACATCGAGGTCATCGTCCGCCAGATGATGCGCAAGGTGCGTGTGGAGGAATCCGGCGACACCAGCCTGCTGTCCGGCGCTATGACCGACATTCTGGATGTGGAGGATGCCAACGCCGAGATCCGCCAGCGCAATGCCGCGGGCGAGACCAACGAAAACGGCGAGCCTCTGCAGGAAGCCACCTACACCCAACTGCTGATGGGTATTACCAAGGCGTCTCTGGCCACGGATTCCTGGCTGTCCGCAGCTTCCTTCCAGGAGACCACCAAGGTGCTGACCGAAGCCGCCATCAAGGGCAAGGTGGACCATCTGGTGGGCCTGAAGGAGAATGTCATCATCGGCAAGCTGATCCCCGCCGGCGCCGGTCTGGGCGCATACCGCGAACTGGCCGAGGAGCTGGTCCCCGATCCCGACCCCGTGGAGGAGGAGACCGCCCCGCAGGAGGTCATCTTCACCAATCAGGTGGCCGCCGCCAACGTGGAGTAAGTATTTTTCCTGATCCGTATCCCAATGGGCGTGCCGCAATTATGCGGCACGCCCAAAATATTTGATCGTCCCAAAGGGACACCTGTTTCGCTCCCGAGGGAGCGATTTCATCCGGCCGTAGGCCGGATTTCATATGCAAGGCATATTTCATGCAGCCAAAGGCTGCATTTCGCTGGGCACTGCGGTACGCAGTGCTCTATATTCTCCGAACTGCACACATTTTACCGAGGGATTTCGGAGAAAATCACAAATTTTTGGTACAAATCCACTTGACGCTGTTTCCCAGCTATGATATAATTCTAACTTGCGCGGGCATTGCTCCGCGAACTTTGTCATACCGCATCAGCAGGAGGGGCAGCGCACATGGAAGCACTGGCGGCCAAGGAAAAAGTGGTGGGTCTCAAGCAGGTCCGCAGAGCCGTGGCTTCCGGTAAAGTGCGCAAGGTCTATCTGGCCTGCGACGCCGATCCCCGGCTGACTGAGCCTATGGAGGCGCTGTGTCAGGCTGCGGGTGTCGCCGTGGTGACGGATTACACCATGGCACAGCTGGGCCGCGCCTGCTCCATCGCCGTGGGTACTGCTGCGGCGGCCGCGCTGGAGGGCTGAACGCCCCGGCAAAATTTGTTCCTTACGGAATAAAATTCCTTTATTCCGAGGAAAATACAGGGAGTTATTCCCGCAATTTTGAAGAAAGGAGTACCTATTGCATGCCTACTTTTAATCAGCTGGTCAAGCAGGGCCGGAAAAAGGCTACCTACAAGTCCAATTCCCCCGCTATGCAGAAGGGCCTGAATACGCTGAAGAACAAGGAGACCAACCTGTCTTCCCCTCAGAAGCGTGGCGTCTGCACCGCAGTGAGAACCGCGACCCCCAAGAAGCCCAACTCCGCTCTGCGTAAGATCGCCCGTGTCCGTTTGACCAACGGCTACGAGGTCACCGCTTACATCCCCGGTGTGGGTCATTCTCTGCAGGAGCACTCTGTGGTCATGATCCGCGGCGGCCGTGTAAAGGACCTGCCCGGCGTCCGCTACCACATCATCCGTGGTACCCTTGACACCCAGGGTGTTCAGGGCCGTATGCAGGCCCGTTCCAAGTACGGTGCCAAGCGTCCCAAGCAGAAATAAGCGATCGACCAAAAGCAATTAAAAAGAGCTTTGCCGAAAAGGTACTATATTTTATATACCTCTTTGGCAGGCCGTACAGCAGCCAACACACTGCGCGCTGCTGAGTACCTATGAAATCATATTATTATGAAGGAGGGAAGCATAGTGCCCAGAAGAGGTAATGTTCCCAAAAGAGAGATCCTGCCCGATCCCATGTACGGCTCCGTGCTGGTGACCAAGCTGGTCAACAGCATCATGCTGGATGGTAAGAAGGGCGTGGCTCAGAAGGTCGTGTATGGTGCTTTCGACATCATCAAGGAAAAGACCGAGAAAGAGCCTCTGGAAGTCTTTACCCAGGCTATGGAAAACATCATGCCCAGTCTGGAAGTCAAGGCCCGCCGTGTCGGCGGTGCTACCTATCAGGTCCCCATGGAAGTTCGTCCCGCCCGTCGTCAGACCCTGGGTCTGCGCTGGCTGACCAACTACTCCCGTGCCCGCGGTGAGCGTACCATGGCCGAGCGTCTGGCAGGCGAGATCATGGACGCCGCCAACAACACCGGCAGCGCCGTGAAGAAGCGCGAGGATACCCACAAGATGGCCGAATCCAACAAGGCATTCGCCCACTTCCGTTGGTAATCCCGCAACACATTGTATTATTCGTAAAAGGAGAACGGTATGCCGAGAAAGGTTACACTGGAAAATACAAGAAATATCGGCATCATGGCCCACATCGACGCAGGCAAGACCACGACCACAGAGCGTATTCTGTACTACACGGGCGTGAACTACAAGTTGGGTGAGACGCACGAGGGTACTGCCACCATGGACTGGATGGAGCAGGAGCAGGAGCGTGGTATCACCATCACCTCCGCAGCAACCACCTGCTACTGGAAAGGCAGTGAGAACCAGTTCCCCCAGACGCGCATCAACATCATCGACACCCCGGGCCACGTGGACTTCACCGTGGAAGTGGAACGTTCTCTGCGCGTGCTGGACGGCTCTGTGACCGTCATGTGCGCCAAGGGCGGCGTTGAGCCCCAGTCTGAGACTGTGTGGCGTCAGGCGGATCACTACCATGTTCCCCGGATGATCTACGTCAATAAAATGGACATCACCGGTGCGGATTTCTTCCACGTTTTGGACATGGTGCATGATCGTCTGAAGGCCAATGCTGTGCCTATCCAGCTGCCCATCGGAAAAGAGGATACCTTCCGCGGTATCATCGATCTGGTGGAGATGAATGCTGATATCTACTACGATCAGCTGGGCAAGGATGTCCGAGTCGAGCCGATCCCCGAGGATATGGTGGATCTGGTCGAGGAATACCGCGAGAAGCTGCTGGACGCCGTTTCCATGTTCGATGACGAGATCATGGAGATGTATCTGGAGGGCCAGGAGATCCCGGCCAAGAAGATCCGCACGGCTATCCGCAAGGCTACCTGCGCCGTGGAAATGGTGCCGGTCACCTGCGGCAGCTCTTACCGCAACAAGGGTGTGCAGAAGCTGCTGGACGCCATCGTGGACTATATGCCCGCTCCCACGGATGTGCCCGCTATCGTGGGTACTCATCCCAAGACCGACGCCGAAGAGGATCGCAAGCCCTCTGACGAAGAGCCCTTTGCCGCGCTGGCATTCAAGATCATGACCGACCCCTATGTGGGCCGTCTGACCTTCTTCCGCGTTTACTCCGGTAAGCTGACGGCCGGTTCCTCCGTGCTGAACGCTACCAAGGGCAAGCGCGAGCGCATGGGCCGCATCCTGCAGATGCACGCCAACCACCGCGAGGATATCGACACGGTGTATGCCGGCGATATCGCCGCCGTCGTGGGTCTGAAGAACACCACCACCGGCGACACCCTGTGCGATGAAGGCCATCCTATCATCCTGGAGTCCATGGAGTTCCCTGAGCCCGTGATCCGCGTGGCCATCGAGCCCAAGACCAAGGCCGGTGAGGAGAAGATGACCATCGCCCTGATGAAGCTGGCGGAGGAGGATCCCACCTTCCGCACCTACACCGACGAGGAGACGGGTCAGACCATCATCGCCGGTATGGGCGAGCTGCATCTGGAGATCATCGTGGATCGCCTGCTGCGCGAGTTCAAGGTGGAGGCCAACGTAGGTGCACCTCAGGTGGCCTATAAGGAGACCATCCGCAAGGCAGTGGAGCAGGAGACCAAGTACTCCCGCCAGACCGGCGGTAAGGGCCAGTACGGTCACGTCAAGATCCGTGTGGAGCCCAACGAGTCCGGCAAGGGCTACGAGTTCGAGAACAAGGTCGTGGGCGGCGCAATCCCCAAGGAGTATATCCCCGCGGTGGACGCCGGTATCCGTGGCGCGATGCTGTCCGGTACTGTGGCCGGTTATCCCGTTGTGGATGTGAAGGTCACCCTGTACGACGGTTCCTATCACGAGGTGGACTCCTCCGAAATGGCGTTCAAGATCGCCGGCTCCATGGCCTTCAAGGAGGCCATGCGCAAGGCAGATCCCACGCTGCTGGAGCCCATCATGAAGGTGTGCGTTATCGTGCCCGACGAGTATATGGGCGACGTCATCGGCGACCTGAACAGCCGCCGTGGCCAGATCCAGGGCTATGAGATGCGCTCCGGCGCACAGCAGATCGACGCTTTCGTGCCGCTGGCCGAGATGTTCGGCTACGCCACCGATCTGCGCTCCCGTACCCAGGGCCGCGGCCAGTACACCATGGAGCCCAGCCACTATATCGAACTGCCCAAGAGCCTGCAGGAGAAGCTGATCAACAAGCGTACCGGACGGGAAAATTATTAAATCTTGAAATAGAGATTGATTTTCCCGCGCGAATACGGTAAAATGGCAATGTTGAACGCATTGCAGCGTCCCGCACCAAAAACAAGATCTATTAAAAACATGATACAAACTGTTTAAGGAGGATTTTTTCAAATGGCTAAGCAGAAATTTGAGAGAACTAAGCCCCAT
>CAVHYW010000100.1:0-5312 GCA_963640475.1 bacterium
CGCGCCGCCCCCGGTCAGAGGGACGGCGCGGCGGTGTATTTCAGAATCGGTTAGCCGAACAGACCGGACAGCAGCGGCACGAGGGTAATGCCAATCAGCGCCACGCCGCCGCCAGCCATCAGCTGTTTTATCCCCAATTAGGTGTAAAACTCTGCTCGATGGCGGGCGGCGGCGTGTCAAAAAGTATATGAAGTTTTCAGAAGTTCCCCGGCGGGGACAGGCTATCCCGTGACCTGCTCCACTTCCGGCAGGGGCTTGAGATTGAAATGAATTTCGATAGAAATGTGTCTTGTCTTGTCGCTGTCAACGGTTTCGTGGACAACGATTTCTTTGATAAGGCGGTTTAGGGTGGCAGCGTCAAGCTCCGCAATGTCCCGGTATTCCTGTATGGATTCCACCCATTCCCTCGCGTCCACCGCAAGGCGGGCTTCATCGTCCAGCCGCTTCCGGGCTTCTGCGGCCTTTTCCTTTAGCTCGGCCTGTTCCTTCTGCGTCTTTGCCAGCAGGAGATCGAAATTGTTTTCCGTGATGCGTCCGGCTACCATGTCCTCATAGAGCCGCAGCACCATCTTTTCCAGCGTTTCGATCCGTTCCTCGTCCTTTGCCAAAGCCCGTTCCAGTGCCTCCCGTTGTCCTTTCTGCTCGGCCTCGCAGTTGCCGGTCAGTCTGTCGGCTACGGCCTCGCCGTCCATCAGGGCAGCGGCGGCGCACTCCCGGATTTTGTGCAGCACAAGGCTTGTGAGGGTGTCATACTCAATTCTGTGCTGGCTGCAATGGTGCTTCCCAAAGGCATTGTAGGTCTTGCAGGAATAAATCCGCTGCGGGTGCTTGGCATTGGTGTAGCGGACGGTCAGCGACTTCCCGCACTCCCCGCATTTGAGAAGCCCCGCGAACAGGCTCGGCTCGCCGGAAGCCCCCGGACGCTGACGGGATTTGAGCTTTCTCTGCACGATGGCAAAGTCCCTCTTGTCCACCAGCGGCTCATGCGTCCCCTCCACCACGATCCAGTCCTCCGGCCTCTTGCTGCCGATAGTCCCGATCTTGAAGCGGTACTCCGTTTTCTGCGAAGCGATCGCCCCGGTGTAGACGGGATTCATCAGCAGGTCTTTTATCACGGAGAAGTCCCAGATATATTTCCCGTTCTCCGGGTCTTGCTGCTCCCACCGGGTGCGGACGTTGCGTATCCCGCGCTCTCTGTTCCACCATGTGGGACAGGGGAGTTTCCGTTCCTCCAGCCTGCGCCGGATATAGTTCGGGCCGTGCCCCTCCAGCGCGTACCCGAATATCAGCCGGACAATGTGGGCTGTTTCCGGGTCGATCAGCAGGTGGTTTTTGTCCTCCGGGTCTTTCCTGTATCCAAACGGGGCGACGCAGCCGGTAAACTGGCCTTTCTGCGCTTTCAGCAGGTAGGACGAATGGACTTTCTTGGAAATGTCCTTGCTGTACATCTCGTTCAGGATATTTTTGAACGGAGCAATGTCGTTGTTCTCCCGCAGGGTGTCTATGCCGTCGTTCATGGCGATATAGCGCACTCCGTTCCTTGGGAAAAAGTCCTCAATGAGATGCCCGGTCTGCAAGTAATTTCTGCCCAGCCTCGATAAATCTTTCGTTATCACAAGATTTACCTGTCTGCGCTCGATGGCTTTCAGCATCCGTTTCAGGTCGGGGCGTTCCATGTTCAGCCCCGTATAGCCATCGTCCTGATAGACTGCCACAACCTCCCATCCCTGCTTCTCGCAGTAGCTTTCCAGCATATCCCGCTGGTTGGCGATGCTGGCGCTCTCCCCTTGCTGGTCATCGTCCTTGCTTAACCGGCAGTAGATCGCTGCCCGGAAGCCCCCGGCAAGTGCCGCGCTCATCACATCATATCCGTTCATCATAACCGTTTTACCCGCACAATCCAGACGGAACGCCGGTTACCTGAACCTTGTCTTTAGTATAGCATAAATCTTGTGTTTTCGCAAGATTATTCTTGCCGGATTCCCCGCTGATTTTCTGCGAGTGCTTCTGCGCGATCAGGCTCACAAAAACATCGGTAGCGTCCAGCTCCCCGTCAAAGACGGCGATCACATCGATTCGGGTCTTGTTTTTCGCCATAGGCAGTTACCTCCTTACATGAAAATAGCCAGACAGGGGAGCGTTGGCAACGAAGTCCGGCAACGGGCTTCAAAAGACCTTGCAAACAATCCCTATCTGGCGGGTTGGCTACTATTTACCTTTTCTTTTATTTTTCTGTTGTTTTGGTTGTCAGAGTGGGGAAAAGCCTTGCGGCTACAGCATTTTCCCCGGCAACGGGGTCGGCAACGGGATAGCAACGGGGTATGCAACGAGCTGTGATTTTCCCGGATTTTTCAGAATGGAAGCTCCATCTGTTCTGTGACAGGCACAAAGCCGTCGGGGATTTTCTCGTCCTCGTTGCCGGTGTCCGTTGTCGCATTTTCCCGTTCCCAGCCCTTTTGCCTGCCGTACTGTGGGAACATACGGGGGTTGGAAAAGTAGTTCCAGCCGGTCACGCACTGGTTCATGATCTCGTTGATCTCCCGTATCTCCCATTGCTTCGGCTCGTCAAAGGGGTGGTTCAGGGCTTCTCTGTATAGCTGCTTGGAGCAGACCGCATCGCTGGTGCAGCGGTCGAGATAGGCAAGTATCATCCCCGCCTTGGTGTCCTCCGGCATGAAATCCCGCTGGTGGTCTTTCAGGTAGCGCACCAGCTCCGGGCTGAACGTCAGCTTCCATCTGCCCGCCCGGTAAAGCGCCATTGCCTCCGCCCATAGCTGGCTGATATATGCCCGTGAAGCGGCCTCGTCCTCCAAAATGTGTACCTCCGCCTGCTCCGGGTTTACCAGCACCGGGAGAAACCGCCGGTTGCCGCTTCGGTCAAGGGGCAGGAAGTCCAGTGCGTTGGAAGTGCCACCGAACACGCATTGACGGGGGCGGTCTGCCGGGTGGGTTTCATAGGGTATCTTGTAGACCTCCTTCTGTCGGCTCAAAAATGATTTGATTTCCTCGATGCTCTTTGCGTTGGCTGTGGCGATCATTTCCGACATTTCAATGATCCAGTGACCTTGCAGCTTTCGGTAGACGTTATCATCGTCCAGCCTCCGCAGGTCGTCGGAAAACCATTCGTCCCTTACCGCCAGCAGCCGGAAAAAGGTGGACTTGCCCGCGCCCTGACCGCCCACCAGACAGAGCATCACCTCAAACTTGCAGCCGGGTCTGTATGCCCGGTGGATCGCGCCCAGTAGAAAGAGCTTCAAGGCTTCGCAGGTGTAGGTGTCCGCTGCGGCTCCCAGAAAGTGCCGCAGGCAGAAGCGTATGCGCTCCGTCCCGTCCCATACCAGACCGTTCAGATAGTCCCTTACGGGGTGGTAGCTGTTCTGATGGGCGGCAAGGTCGGCAGCGTCCGCGATCTTCCTCTCGCTGGTCAGACCGTAGGTTTCTTCAAGGTACAGCCGGATATATTTCATATCCGTGTCAGTCATGGACGCGCCGGGTGGACGCTGGCAGCTGATGGGCTTTACAAGGTCTGTCCGGTCGGTCAAAAGGTTGTATGCCAGCGCCCCGGCAAGCAGGGGGTCATACTGGAATACGGTCAGGCAGTTCCTTATGCTGTTGCGGACGCCGCCTTTTTCGGTGGTGTCCAGCATCGCCTTCACTTCCTCAACGCTCCGCATCGGCGCGGCGCTGTCCGGCGCGTTCCTCACGGCCTCCCGGACCTGCGGCGGCAAGTCCTGAAATTCTTTGCTCAATCGCTCTCACTTCCTTTCCGTACTCTGTGACGATGGCAGCCCGTTCCCGCAGGTCATCGGACAAAAGCCCGTCCAGCAGGTATTCGATATAGTCCAGCCTTTGCAGGGCTTCCACAAACAGAGGATGCCACGCCTCATCTGGCTGGTTGGGGACGTGTTCCTCCCTCCATCGGCGCAGCAGGTGATAATAGTCTGCAAGCACCTGAAAGCAATGCCGCTCCATGCGCCTATATTTCTGTTCCTCGGCTTCTTGCCGCAGCTTCTTCACGGCAGACCGGCGGGGTGCGTCCGTTCCGTCCCCGCAGGGGATGGAGAAATCCCGCGCCAGCATGAGGGCGGCCTCCTTTGCGCTCATCCCATGCAGCCGGGAAACAAAATCGATCACATCCCCGGTCGCTCCGCAGCCGAAGCAGTAATAGCGGCGGTCAACCTTCATGCTTGGGTGTCTGTCCCTGTGGAACGGGCAGACCGCCATGCCGTTTCTGTTCACGTTCAATTCGTATCGCTCGGCAGCCTGCCTTGTGGTGACAGACTGCTTCACAGCTTCAAATAAATGCAATCGCGGCCTCCTTGAAATGAAAAAGGCACCCGTCATTCCAGAATTGAAAATGGCGGGTGCCTGATGTTAAGGTTAAAGCTCCATATCCTGTTGTTTCTGTGTCCGGGGCGGTTGCTGCTGTTTCTCCTGTTCCTGCCGGATACGCTGCTCCCGGCCTTTCAAGCCCTCCACTATGGATGGCTTTTTCCCCGGCTCGGCGGTCTGGCGGTACTGCTCCGGCGGAAGCACCTGATTGAGCCAGTGCCGCACGTCCCGCAGCGTCCGCACGTCCGCCTGCACCGCTTCCAGTTCCTCCCGTTTGCCGGGCAGGGCGGCGGCAAGGCCTTTGCGCTCGGCTTCCAGCCCCTTGCGGCTGTAGGACGTACCGGGCAGGTGGGTTTTGACATACCGGGCGGCTGCCAGGTATGCGTCCAGCTCGCCCCTGTGGGCTTCCGCGAATTTCTCCTTCTGCTTCTTCCAGCCGATGGCGGCATACTCCTTGTAGACCGGCTTGTACTTCTCATAGTTCCCGATGTGGGAGAGCAGGGTGTCGATGTCCTTGATCCGGCGCTCCGCTTTCCTCATGCTGTCACGGATGGCAACGGCGGTTTCGCTGATACCATCAAGCTGTCTGTCAAGGGTTTCCACGGTGGAGATTTCTTTCTGCCGCAGAAACTCCATTGCCGCCTGCACCTTGTTGAAGTCGGAAACAGCGCCCTTGAGCTTGCCTTTGGAAGTCCAGTCGGCGCGTTCCTCGCCGCGCTGCTCCATGTACCGGGCAAGCAGTTGTGGGATGGTCGGCTCGCTGGCCTGCGCCCGTGCCTCTGCCAACGCTTCCAGCAGGGCGGTCTTTCTCTCTTTCAGTTCCGCGATCCAGTCCTTTAAGCCGCGCACAAGTCGGCGGATCTCCCGCAGGATACGGTTCGCCGCCTTGATGTTTCGGTTCAGTTCGCCTTTCTCGGTGGCGATACCTTTCTTCTCCATCTGGCAAGCTGCCACGCCCATGTGGACGGTGGGTATCTCGT
>CAVHYW010000101.1:0-5310 GCA_963640475.1 bacterium
CGGAGGAAAAGGCGCAGTACGAGCAGCTTCAGCGGCAGACCGCAGAGCGAAGCGCGGGGTGGAGTGCCTACAACGCCGTGAAGGAAGCCCACCCGGACGACATCGTGCTCTATCAGGTGGGCGATTTCTTTGAGCTGTACGGAGAGGACGCAAGACAGGCGGCGGAACTGCTGGAGTTGAACCTGACTACCCGCAATATCCCCGGCGCTGGCCGTGTGGAGATGTGCGGCGTACCGGCACACAGTCTGGAGCAGTATGTAGAAAGCCTGCGGGACAAGTACGATGTGACCATCTCCGCAAAGGGCGACAGCGATCCGGAGCGGCGCACCTACACCCTCCGCTCTGTTGACCATGAGGCGGAAGCCGCCATCGGCGCACAGGAAGCGGAGTTCGGCGCGGACGGCACAAGGGTGTTCCGCGACCCAGCCGCAGAGCAAACTCAACCCACGGTGCAGGAGCTGTTCGAGCGATACCGCCTGAGCGTGGGCAACGCGCTTTTCAGGGATGACGCATTTCTCAACGCCTGCCGCAATTCCGACCGTCAGAACGCCTATCTGGAGGGTGCGGCGGCAATCCGGCGCATCGTCATGGCGTCTGAGGATTTGCAGCTCACGCGCCTCTATTTCGATATGCCCTCCTTCCACAACCGGCTCCATCAGGAGCTTTTGGACGAGCTGTATCCCACGCTGGCGACCACGATAACGCCCTCGCCCTACAAGGTGACACAGGAGGACATCGACGCCGCCTTGCAGAGCTGGAACAGAAAAATTGAAAGCAAGCAGGCAGTTGTTCGGTATATGGCACAGCACGGGCGTGAAAGGGAAACTGCCGCATGGCTGGCGCGGGAGTACGGCGCAGCCGACAGCACAAAGCCCCTCCAGATTTCCGTGGGCAGCTCCGAGCCGGTTATGCTCTCGTGGCCGAAGGTACAGCGGCGGATTGCCCAACTCATTCAATCCGATAACTTCTACACTGAGGCGGAGCACGACAATTTTGATGATATTGACCCCGTTGCCATCCGGGAAGCTCTTGCCGAGCGCGGCATTGTGGGCGGCGAAGTGGTTGACCCCGAAAAGCTGGACAATGACCCCTTCATTCAGCGCGTGATGCAGGATACGGAGCGTATCTCGGAACAGGAAAAACCTGCCCTCGATCCCGCAGGCCGTTTCCATGTTGTGAGCCTTGACCGGGGCTTCCGCACTCTGTATGCCGTGTGGGACGATGAGACCCACGGCTACTACGCGGACGCGGACGGCGTGACCGAGGAATTTACAAGCGAATGGCAGGCGGTGGCGTATCGGCTGGAGCTGCAAGGGCAGGCGGAGCAGGCGCTCATGGAACGAGCCAAGGGACTGATCTCCGACTTCTGCCGGAGCGAATACGGCTCAGAGGTGGATCTCAGCGACCCTACCAAAATCGGCGTTGCCTATACCACCGTCACCGACGATGAGATTCCCATTCAGGTTAACATCGACCTTGTGAATTACCGGCTGGAGCGCTATCTGGACGATGAGCATCTGGAAACCCGCCAGTACGGCTCTTTGCAGGAGCTTATTACCAATGAGCTGGAAAACCTCGATTTCAGCGACCTCATTCATGTTTCGGATGAGGACGTGGAGCAATACCGATGGCACGCGCCGGAGGAAGCAGTTGCGGAAGCTCCCGAAACGGCTCCTGCCCCGCAGAGAGAACCGTTCCCGTATTCCGTAGGCGATACGGTGTATCTGGAAAATGGCAAGCCCTATATCATCGAGAGCGTCGGCGTCTTTGATATTACCCTCAGCGACCCGACGCTTTTCTATCCCATCTCCCGTGCGGAGAGCAGGGAGAGCTTCGCGCGGCTCATGGAGCGGTATCCGCAGCCGGAACAGGCTCCCGCCTACACCGAGGAAACCGTGGCGGTATATCCCGGTGACAAAAACAACCTCCCCTATGATGTAGAGATTCGTACCCTGCGCTTTGACGAGCCGGAGCATGACCCGCCCTCTTCGGGACTTGCCGAGCCTGAACCACCCGCCATAAGCGAGGAAGAAAGGCTGATTCTGGAACATGAAGGTCGAGCGGCGCTTTCGGAAATGGGCGAGTTTATCCCTGACCTCGATGATGCCCTCGGCGTCGGCGGCGCAAAAGCAAAGTTTCGGGCAAACATGGCGGCTATCCATCTCCTGCAAGAGCTGGAGTTTGAGGGCTTACAGGCCAGCCCGGAACAGCAGGAAATTCTCTCCCGCTATGTCGGTTGGGGCGGTCTTGCCGATGCGTTCGATGAGAATAAGCCAAACTGGTCGGACGAGTTTTTAGAGCTATATACCACACTTTCCCCGGAGGAATACGCTGCGGCCAGAGCGTCCACGCTGAACGCGCACTACACCAGCCCCACCGTTATCAAGGCGATTTATGATGCTGTCGGCAATATGGGCTTCCAGACCGGCAACATTCTGGAGCCGTCGATGGGCGTCGGCAATTTCTTCGGCTGCTTACCGGAATCCATGCAGGGCAGCAAGCTCTACGGCGTGGAGCTGGACAGCATTACCGGGCGCATTGCCAAGCAGCTTTATCCCAAAGCGGACATTACCATCGCGGGTTTTGAAACAACGGACAGAAAAGACTTCTATGACCTCGCCGTGGGCAACGTCCCGTTCGGGCAATATCAGGTAGATGACCGGGCTTATAACAAGCTCGGCTTTTCCATTCATGACTACTTTTTTGCAAAAACGCTGGATCAGGTGCGTCCGGGCGGCGTGATCGCGTTCGTGACCTCCCGCTACACGATGGACAAGCAATCTCCCGAAGTCCGCAAGTACATCGCACAGCGGGCGGAGCTGCTGGATGCCATTCGTCTGCCCAACAATGCGTTCCGCGCCAACGCCGGTACGGATGTCGTTTCGGATATTCTCTTTCTCCAAAAACGCGACCGTCCCATTGAGATTGATGAGGACTGGATTCACCTTGGCCAGTCCGAAAACGGCTTTGCTATCAACAGCTACTTCGCAGAGCATCCGGAAATGGTGCTCGGAACCCCATCTTCGGAAAGCACGCAGTACGGCAAGCAGGATTATACCGTCAGCCCAATCGAAGGTGCAGATTTGGGAACGCTGCTCCATGAAGCGGTGCAGAAAATCGGCGGTAAATATCAGGAGGCAGAGCTGCCAGACCTCGGCGAAAATGAGAAGATCGGCACATCTATTCCCGCAGACCCCAATGTAAAAAATTTCTCCTACACCATCGTGGACGGTGAGGTGTATTACCGTGAGAACAGCATCATGGTCAAGCCTGATCTGAACGCAACGGCAAAAGAGCGCGTCAAGGGCATGATACAGCTCCGGGACTGCGTACAGAAGCTCATTGGGCAGCAGATGGACGGCTTTATCGCCGATGAAGCAATCCGGCAGACGCAGCGGGAGCTGGATGCCCTCTACGATTCATTCACGGCAAAGTATGGGCTTATCAATACCCGCGCCAACAATCTGGCATTTTCGGACGACAGCTCGTACTTCCTGCTCTGCTCTCTGGAAGTGCTGGATGAAGAAAACAACCTCAAGCGCAAGGCAGATATTTTCACAAAGCGCACGATTCGCCCCCATGAGGCCATCACGTCCGTGGATACGGCGTCGGAGGCGCTGGCGCTGTCCATCTCAGAAAAAGCCCGCGTGGACATGGACTATATGGCGCAGCTCTCCGGCAAAAGTCAGGAAGAGCTGGTAGAAGAACTGACCAGCGCCATCTTCTTTGATCCTGTGGAGCGTGAATGGCAGACAGCAGATGAATACCTCTCCGGCGATGTCCGTGAGAAACTGCGCATTGCCCGCAGCTGCGCCGCGCCCGGATTCCCAAGAGACGGCCTTGCGAACTACGCCGCCAATGTCGCGGCTTTGGAACAGGCGCAGCCCAAGGATCTGGACGCTTCGGAAATTGAAGTACGCCTCGGCGCAACATGGATCGACAAAGAGTATATCAAGCAGTTCATGTTTGAGCTGTTGGAGCCCGCGTTCTATGTGCGCCGGAGCATTGATGTCAACTACTCGGATTTCAGCGCAGAATGGAATATCGCCGGCAAGAGCGTCGTAGGCCGCAGCGACATCAACGCCAATATGACCTACGGCACGGAACGCGCCAATGCCTACAAGATTCTGGAGGATACACTGAATCTGCGCGACGTTCGTATCTACGACACCATTGAGGATGCGGACGGCAGAGAAAAGCGCGTGCTCAACTCCAAGGAGACCACGCTTGCCCAGCAGAAACAGCAGGCCATCAAGGACGCTTTTCAGGAATGGATATGGAAAGACCCGACGCGGCGGCATGATCTGGTTCAGAAGTACAACGAGCTTTTCAATTCCACCCGTCCGCGTGAATACAACGGACAGCATATTACGTTCTCCGGCATGAATCCGGAGATTCAGCTTCGTGAGCATCAGCTAAACGCTGTTGCGCACATTTTGTATGGCGGCAATACGCTGCTTGCACACGAAGTCGGCGCGGGCAAGACCTTCGAGATGGTTGCGGCGGCTATGGAGAGCAAGCGCCTCGGCCTTTGCCACAAGCCCATGTTTGTGGTGCCCAATCACCTGATTGAGCAGTGGGCGTCGGAGTTCCTGCGTCTGTACCCCTCTGCCAATATTCTTGCCGTCACCAAAAAGGACTTCGAGCCGAAAAACCGCAAGAAATTCTGTGCCCGCATTGCTACCGGCGACTATGATGCCGTTATCATCGGCCACAGCCAGTTTGAACGTATCCCGGTCTCCAGAGAACGGCAGGAGCGGATGCTGCAAGAGCAGATTTACGAAATCGAAGACGGCCTGATAGAACTCAGGGCAAATAATGCCGAGCGCTTTACCATCAAGAGTCTGGAGAAAACAAAAAAGAGCCTTGAAGTGAAGCTCAAGAAATTGCAGGACACCAGCCGCAAGGATGATGTCATCACCTTCGAGCAGCTTGGTGTAGACCGGCTCTATGTGGACGAAGCCCATGCGTTCAAAAACCTGTTTCTCTACACAAAAATGCGCAACGTTGCCGGCCTCTCTACTACCGACGCGCAGAAGTCTTCCGATATGCTTCTGAAATGCCGGTACATTGATGAGATCACCGGCAACAAGGGCATTGTGTTTGCAACCGGTACGCCGGTCTCGAACTCCATGACGGAACTGTACACCATGATGCGCTATCTCCAGCATGACATGCTTCAGAGAAAACATCTGACGCATTTCGACTGCTGGGCTTCCACCTTTGGTGAAACTGCGACGGCGATTGAGCTTGCCCCGGAGGGATACAATCTTTACGGATGAAAAAACCGTATCATCTAAATAAGGCGCT
>CAVHYW010000102.1:0-5238 GCA_963640475.1 bacterium
TGATTTGAAATGGACCGACTCAGTGAGTGCGGTCCATTTTTGCATTCATTTGACGATTACGCTGTTCGCACACATATTCCATGTATTCCTTGGAAGTCGCCATCTATTTTCTCCTTGCGTTGGTCTTGAAAAGGGCGCTGCCAATGGCAGCGCCCTTTTCCTTGTCCACATTTTAAAAAATGTGGACAAATCGCTATTTTGAGCCTTTTCAAGCTCTCATTTTCAGATTTTCTAATTTTTACCAAATCCAGCAAACCGTTGTGTTTGTTGGAGAAATTGCTGTCACCTTTCCGGAACGGAGTCCTGCAATATTCCGCTGCTTTCTTCGTTTGCTTACCTTGTTCTCCCCGGCCGCGCCGGCATTCGCTCCGTTCTTTTGCAGCAAAATTTCGTACTCTCCACGGCTAACACAACCGCAGCTGATCGTTTTCCCCGCCTGCAAGCGCGTCTGGCCAACCTCGACGGTATTTCCGCAACGGCAAATACAGTTCCATCTGTGCTGGCCATTCCGCTTGCCGGCGTATTTCAGCACCGTTAATAATCCAAATTGCTGTCCCACATAATCTTTACGCGGAGGATGACTCAGGCAGCCGCAGCTTTTTCGGTATCCGGATGTCAACTGCCGCAGGGGCGCATCGATCTCGCCGCCGCAGTCACAGCGGCAGTGCCAAAGGGCGCCGACATCCTTTTTCGATTCGCCGGTCGGTGCAATGGCAACCAGCATGCCAAACCGCATGCCTGTAATATCCCGCTGACCGGGCTTGACAACGGTGCTACAGCCGCAATCCCGGATCGCGCCACGCTGCAAAGCGCGGGTATCCAGCAAGATTTCATTGCCGCAGTCGCAGCGGCACTTCCAGACGACATAGCTGTTTTTCCGTTCCTCTGTCCGGCTCTCGACCGTCAGCTTGCCGACACGGAAGCCGACGCCGATATCGGAGGCGGCTGTTTTGCTCATCTCTGCGCACCTCCCGGCTAAAGCTCTTCTATCTTCACATAATACGGAAGCGCGTACGCGAAGCCGTTACGGCTTGCCTGTAATTCCTCGTTCCGGAACTCCTCCGCGCAGCGGCAGCAGAGCTGGCCGGTTCCTTCAACATAATCCGCCCGCAGCTCCACCGGCGTTGACCGGCGATACGGCGTTTCCGCGCCGCACACGACGCAGCGTTCTGGCTCCGGCTCCCATGTATGGCGGCTTCTTTTGACTTTCCAGTCCATCAGTCTCATGGTCATTTAGCCTCCTATCCACAGTGTGGCTTTCAGATTTTTGACGAGCAGGAAACCGTCCGCCTTCCTGTTTTACCTCGGCACGATGAATTATGGTGTTTCCTCTTTCAGCTCACAGCGCACTGTCACGCGGGATTGCCCGCCGACCGTGCAGGTAAAGAGCGTCAGATCCCAGTCTCCGCTCGTCATCTCCTCAATGGCAAAGGGAGAAAGCGTCTCCAGCGCGGCAACCTCATACCGGAACTCGTTCCCGTCCATGTCGGTGAAGGTGATCTCATCACCCTGCGACAGGTTCTTCAAATACCCGAAGTGACTGTAATAGTTGTGGGCGGCGATGATCATGTTGTTCAGGTACGCGGAGCCTGCATAGCGGCAGGGCGCGATCTGCAGGCTCGGATAGCTCCACTCGCGGATGACCGGCAGCTCCAGCGACAGCGCCGGTATCCGCAGCACGCCGATGTATTGCTGTCCGTCGATCCCCTCCTCCGGCATCTCCATTTCCGGGTTCAGGATATAGTCCGGGATATAGACCTCCTCCAGAGATTCTCCGGAGGGGAGGGCGGGCAGGCTGATCTCCGCTTTTTCTTCCGCCTCCTCCAGCTCCGGCCTGAGCTGTTCCAGAACGACGTCGATGGAGACAGCCGCCATCGCGTCGCTCCAGAGATTGTACGCCGTAAGGAAAAGGGCCGCTGCCAGAAGCAGCAGCCCGATTGCCGTGTATAGCTTATTCCGTCTCGTCATGTTTTGTTTTCCTTCTGCTCAGCGTCCCCACGATCAGGAACGCCAGCCCGCCGCAGGCAAGCACCGGCACCGGCCACCACAGAACGCCGGTCTGCGGCAGCTTCTGTTTATCCAGCGTGTTCGTCAGAACAAAGGTGTAGCCGTTTTGCCGGATGCTGGATACATACCCGGAGACGGACATCTCGCGGATCGTCCAGCTGATCTCCTTGCCGTTTTTATCGTATTTCGGGAGCTTATCCCAGGTGTACTGCCAGCCGTTTGTCTCATTCAGGGTCTGCGTATCGTATGCCGTTCCGTTCTGCAGGAGCGTCGCCTGTACGGACTTCGGCCGCTTGCTCTCATAGCCCTTGTCGTCCCATACCTTGATCACCGTGCGCGTCACGGTATCGTCCTCCGGCTCGTCGGGCGCGTAGGTATTCGTCACGGTAAATGTGACGCCCTCCTGCGTGATGAGCACCGTGTAATCCGCAAGTTCCTTTTCCACAACGCTCCAGACGACCTTGGAGCCGTCCTCGTTGTATTCGGGAAGCTTTTCCCAGGTATAGCGCCAGTTGTTCGCGGCGTTGAGGGTCACGGTGTCATAAACCGTACCATCCTTCAAAAGCTGAACGATGACCTCCTTCGGCCGGGTCTGCACAACATCGTCCTTCCAGACCTTGAGCACCTTACGCTCGACGGTTCTGTCATCCGGTGTGGGTGGATTCTCCGTCCGGGTGTGTTTGGGCGTTACCGTTACATCATATGTCCAGATATCGCTTTCGGTATCCAGATTGGGCAGGGAGACGAGAAACGGCTCGGTGGTGTAGGTGTAGCCGTCCTGCACCAGCTGGCGGCCCACGACCAGATACAGCCCCGGCTTGAGGCTTGATTTCTGATTGGGGAAGGTCAGCGTTCCTTTTGTGTCGGTCTTTCCGCTGTCCAGCGGTGTCAGCTTATCCCGGTCTGCGTAGGCGGAGAGCGTTTCCGCCAGCGTTTTCCATGTCTCCGCCGTCAGGCCGTTGACCGAAACCGGGTAATCCTTAAAATCTCCCGTCAGCGTAAACTGGGCATACGCATCCACATCAGCGACACGGTACAGGTCGAACTGCACGCCGGAGACCGGCGTTTTATTATGCGCATACTGGATCGTCAGGCTCACGTCCCGGCTTGTATCGATCGCGCCGGCGGCAAAGACCTGCACCGGCAGCAGTGCGAGTACACACGCTGCACAGACCAGCAATGAAAGGAGTTTTTTACGAATTTTCATCATGTCGTTTTCCTCCATAGGGTTTCTTTTTGTTTCCGGACGCCAGCAGAACAATCAGCAGGACGAGCAGCATCGGCAGCGCCACGGCGGGCGCCACGAGCAGCGGCTCGATCTGCATGGCGTCGGAGGTGACGCGGATGGCCTCGGCCTGCGCCTGATTTTCAATTCTGTGCCCGCGCACCAACAGGCGGTGGGAGTTCACGCCATAAGGCGTGCAGGTGACGAGGGTACACAGATCCTTGCCCTCCTCTGCCTTGAGCGCATCGGTGTCCTCCGGCTCGACGATCAAAATCTGATCCACCTGATAGGTCAGCACCTCGTCCAGCACCCGCAGCACGAAGGTATCTCCCTCGACGAGCTGGTCCAGATTGGTGAAGAGCTTGGCGCTGGGCAGTCCCCGGTGGCCTGAGAGGACGCAGTGGGTGCCTTCGCCGCCCACCGGCAGGCTCGACCATTCCAGATGCCCCACCGCGATCTGAAGCACGGAATCCTCCGTGCCGTGGTAGATGGGCAGGGACAGCTTGATGTTGGGGATCTCGATATAGCCCATAACGCCCGTGCCGTTCACATCCAGCAGCGACGCGTACTGCTCCTTCTGCTCGTCCGTCAGATAGAAGCTGCCGCTTCTATCCCGGAGGGACTGGTTATACGCTGTTGCTGCCGCCCAAATTTCATCGTACTGCGTTTGCGTCAGCCGGTTTACCTCCGCGCTGTAATCCGCCACTGCTTTCGAGGCGTGCATGGAGTTCCAGTAATCGCTGGCTGTCGGATACAGAAGCAAGGACAAGCCTGCAAGGAAAGCCAAAGAAAGGAATATGGTAGATATTTTGTTTTTCATTTGCAGGGTTCTCCTTGCTGCTGTAGGGGACGGAGCGTGAAGCGCCCCGCCCCCGCAGCAAAAGTTCAGAATGAAAGATTGATCCGATTGATTTGAGAACTCAGTTCTCGGACTTGCTCATGCGCTTTCTGGTGATGAGCACAACGCCCGCGCCGACGACCAGCAGACCGCCGAGGATGTAGAACAGGGTCGTGCCCATGCCGCCTGTGCTGGGCAGGACAGAGCCTTCCTTGTTGATGACATTCGTGCTCAGGTTGGTGGAAGCCTCAGCCGTGCCGACCTTGACCGTCGGATAGTTTTCCAGCAGCGCGCTGCCGTCCGTGGTGTACTCGGCAGTGATCTTAAACTGAACAGGGCCATCCAGCAGGTTATATCCGGTAGGAGCTTTGGTCTCGTAGAGATAATAGTCGGTGTTGTCGTCCAGACCCTTGATCACGGGAGAGCCGGCATCGATGTCATAGACCTTGACCACGCGGCTGTCGGCTATTTCCGCATCCGTGGCAATGTGGTAAGTTCCGTCCACTTCCTTTACCAGAGCAATCAGATCCGTGGTAGCAGTGGGAACGCCATCTTCATCGCACGCCATGTCGGCGACCTTGAGGGTGCCGGCCTTGGACAGAACGAACTTTGCGCCGTTCAGCGCTTCAGCCTTTTCATTCACCTTATTGACCTGCATCTTGAACGTCCAGTCGTAGACCTTGGACTTCTCGGTCTGACCCTTGCCGGTGGTGTCGTTGGGATTGTTGCTGTATTCGAGATACGCTTCGTTATCCTGCTTTCCCTCATCGTAGACCTTGGCATTCCCCATCAGTCTGCCGCTATAGTAGGTATACAGCTTGTCGCCGTCCTTCATCTTGCCGTCCGCAATGGCGCTCAGTACGTCGATCTTCAGATCAAAGCTGTTGCCGGTGTATTTAATGATGCGGTAGTAGGTAGTGTCCAGTTTGGTGGTGTCGTTCACCCTGATGGTCACATTGGAGGCGGTCTCGACATTGGAGTGGAGTCCTTCGGACATGGTATCGTGGATGATGTAGTCATACTCGGTATAGGCGCTGGTGTCGGGTACAGTGGTAACGGTGCGGAAAGAGACGACATCGTTGATCTGGTTGTCGCCGACGACCTCCCAAGTGTCCTTTTCGTTGTGCTTGATCTCTTTTTTCAGCTCAGGCTTGTCGCCCTTGGGCTG
>CAVHYW010000103.1:0-5077 GCA_963640475.1 bacterium
GCGATGTCCTTGGCCACCCGCGCGGTGTTGCCGCTGGCGGAATAGTAGACCACCAACGTCTTGCCGGTCTGAGGCTGCTCCGCCGGGGTATTCGCGTCATCGGGGGTCTCGGCGTCATCAGGAGTATTGGCGTCGTCGGGCTTTTCAACGGGGGAAACCGCGGGTGTCTGAGTGTCATCCTTGGACGTGTCCGCCGGGGTGTTGGCCGTATTGCCGCAGGCAGCGAGGCTGAAAGCCATCGCAAGGCTCAAAAGTAAAGCCGTCAGTTTTTTCATGGTCGTGTCATCCTTTCTGTTGTTCTTCGGTATTTTCTATCTCACAGGCTCTTGCTCAGCTTGGCGGCATCGGCCTTGTTGGTCGCCATACCGCCGTAGGTCATGCCGTAGAGGGCGGCGAAGCGCTTCATGGTGTATTCGCCCGCCTCCAGCATCCATTTTTCAGGGGCTGCACCCTGAAACACGAAAAACAGCTTGCGGCCAGACAGTTCACCATTCTCCACCTTGCCGTAGAAACGATCCAGCACATTACGGACGCTGCCGCAGATGTTGTGCCAGTACAGGGGAGAGCCGATGACGATGGTGTCCGCCTGTTTCACGGCACCAATGACGGTATCCAGCCCGTCGCCGGGGAGGTTCTGACCGTAAGCACCGATGGTGTAGTCGGTCAGATTCAGGGTTTCATATTCTTTGCCTTTCAGCAGTTCCGCCGCCAGCGCAGCAGTGTTTCCGTTCTTGTTGGGGCTTCCGTTGATAAATAAAATACTCATGTTATTTGCACTCCTCCAAAATTTCATAAATCTCGTCATGGGTCAGCTTTTTGCAGCAGCCTGCGGTGATGTTGGTGGAATCCGCGATGGCGCGGAAGTCGGTGTCAACGGGGATGCCAAGCTCGGTAAATGTAGTCGGCAGACCGATCTCGCGGATGAACGTAGCCAGCGCGTCAATACCAGCGGCAGCCGTCTCCTCATCGCTGCCCCTGGGCGCGATACCCCACACGTTCTTGGCCCAGCGGGCGAACCGCGCCGCGCCGGACTCGTAGATGTGGCGGTACAGAACGGGATGGATGACCGCCAGACCCGCGCCGTGGTTGCAGTTGGTGTACGCACCAAGTTGGTGCTCGATCTGGTGGGCCTGAAAATCCGTAACCTTGCCGATTTTCAGCACGCCGTTTTCCGCCATGGCAGAGGCCCACGCCAGCTCGCTTCTCGCGTCGTAATTCTCCGGGTCAGTCAGCAGCACACGGATGTTGCGGATGACGCTCCGCATGACGGCTTCATTGATGTCATCCGAGAGGTTATTCTCATCCGGCTTGCCGAAATAGGTCTCCATCGCGTGGCTCAGCGTGTCAAACGCGCCCGAGATGACCTGTTTCATGGGAACGGACAGGGTATAGCTGGGGTCAAGGAACGCAAATTCCGCCTGAGCACCCTTGATCTTCTTTTCCTCGTTGGTGATGACCGCGCCGTTGTTCATCTCCGAGCCGGTGCCGAACACGGTGACGATGGTGCCGAGGGAAATGAACTTTGTGGGCAGCGTGTGTTTCGTGTACTGCATTTTCCAGATGTCCTCGTCGAGATTTGCCTGTGCGGAAATGACCTTGCAGCAGTCGGACACACTGCCGCCGCCAACGGCGAGGATCAGGTCGACGTGGTTCTCCCGAGCCAGCTTCGCGCCCTCCTGCACCTTGGCATAGGTGGGGTTGGACATGATCCCGGAGAACTCCACAACGCGCTTACCCTGCGCGTTCAGGATGCCCATGATCTCGTCGTATACGCCGTTGCGCTTGATGGAGCCGCCGCCATAGGCCAGCATAACGGTGTCGCCATAGTGAACCAGCAGACAGCCCAGATATTCCTTCACGCCGCCCTTGCCGAAATACACCTTGGTCTTGTTTTCAAAAATAAAGTTGTTCATAACAGGCACTCCCTTCGTTCTTTCTGTCCTTACTATAGCAAAAGCGAGACTTCTTCGGAAGTCTCGCTTTGTTCATCAGTATATACCCTTTGGTTATAATAAACCGTACAGTTCCTTGCTGACGGCTTTCGCCGCGTCCAGAAAACGCTGTACTGTGGGTGTCGGTTCCGGGGAATGGAGGATGCCGTAGGGGATGCTGTGTTCCCATTCCACGGGAATGACTTTCAGAAGCGGATGGACATTCGCCCAGCCGGGGATGGCCAGCAACACATCGTTGGTGTTCTCACAGCGGTTGAACACGTCCATGCTGTAAAATTCAAAATCCACAATGTGGATCTGCGGGTGGTGCTGCCACAGATCGTCCCGGAGCTGATCGACATAGTGGCTCCAGCCACGGTGCATCAGCAGCAGGTTTTCCCCATAGAGGTCAGAGATTTGCAGCTTATCTTTTTCCGCCAACCGGTGGTGGATGGAAACAGCGCAGCAAAATCTCCCTCTGACCAGTTCCAATCCAGCACAGCCCCGCAGCTCCAGCATGGTCTCGTCAAAGATACCGCCCACCACGTCAATGTTCTTGCTCAGGTTGCCGAGAATTTCCCGTGCGTTTTCCGGCGTGTTCTCAAAAGGAACGATCTGAAATTTGATGTCCGGGCAGCGCTCGTTGATCTTGGCCCACAGCGCCATCAGAAGCTGCGCGGGCGTCATGGGCGACGAGCCGATGCGGATGATGTTTTCATCCTCCTGCATGGCGTTCTTCGCGCGGGTCACGGAGTCGCGGCAATATTGGATGATATATTTGGCGTCCTGATACATCGAGCGCCCGGCTTTTGTCAATGTCAGTCCCCGGTGGCTGCGGTCAAACAGCTTGACGCCGAGGGATTCCTCCAGCGAATTGATCTGCTTGATGACCGCCGTGGGCGTGATGAAGCGCTCCTCCGCCGCCTTATTGAAGCTGCCCGCGTCCGCCACGCGGAGAAAGGTCTCCAGCTGCGGGTTATACATGGCCCACGCCCCCTTTTTGTCGAAGATCATTCCTATTATAAGCGAATTCCACTATTTTGGCAAGCGCGGGCGCGTTGGGAGAACGCAGGAGATCACGTTTCCTTGCCCTCTCTGTACTTTTCCCGCAGGCTTTCGTGTCCGCCTCTTGCCTGTGAAATATAGTTTTCTTTCGGGATCAGCGCATGGAACAATTCTGTGCCTTGCAGCATGTACTGCATCACATCTGAAAATTCCAGTTCCGGGTCAAAGTCGTATGTCATCTTGATACGCTCCCGCCAGTAGGTGCGGTTCGGCGGCGGAAGCATTTTCTTCTCCGCATCGTGCACGCCCAGTTCATCGAGAATGTCTATCTTCCGCAGAAACTCCTGCGCGGTCAGCTCCTCATGCAGATAGTCATTCCGCGCCTGATGCGCCATCTTCTGCCATGCGTCATAGCGGTCGCTTCCTACGCTGGGCAGCTTCGAGGGTACAGCCACGGAGCTGAGTGTGCTGCTGGAAGCACAGACAGGTGAAAAGCTGACGCCCAGCGTGCTGTCCAAACGGTTGGTGAAGTACGCCGTAGTACTGGAGCAAGAGGGTGTCCGTGTCATCAGCACACGAACAAGAACCTCACGTTCACTGAGCATCCTGTGCCTCCCGTCACGGAGGCGAAAATTTCGTCCCGTGTTTGCCGCTGTGAGCCGATTTGTGGGCGGGGAGCGGCGCTCTGGCGTACCACTACTCCCCACCGAGGGCCGTTTCGCGCACACGGCGCGGGACGTGGGGATTTCCCGCTTCGGCGGGAATCGGCGTCCGTTCGGACGACGGCCAGCATCGCGTTTGTCTGGTCATCGGCACAGCCGCCGCCCCGCCTTCCGCTGTATGCGGGGCAATGCCCCACACCCCCTATTTACTGAAAGATTGGAGAATAAGATGAGAAAAGACGTCAAATTCAGCACCCGCATGACCTCCCAAAACCGTGCCACCATCAAGGCGCTGGCGGCAAAGGCCGGGATGTCCATGAGCGACTACGTCACCACCTGCTGTCTTGGCAAGCGGATCGTGGTCATAGACGAACAAAAAGAGCTGCTCCGGCAGCTCAAAGGCATCGGCAATAATCTCAACCGCCTGACTGTCCTTGCCAACATGGACAAGGTGTAGGCCATCAGCCTGGACAAGGCCGCGCAGGAACTGTCGGAGGTCAGCGCCGCTCTGCGGTCAATGGTGGAAGGACGGTGAGGCGGTATCGCTATCGTACATTTCGTGAACTACAAAAAGGGGACGCAGACCCGCGGCAGCATGGGCGGCGTTATGTCCTACGTCATGCAGGAGAAGAAAACCATGTGGGAGGGGCAGCAACTGGTCAGCGGCATCAACTGTCAGGTGCAGAGCGTCTACAACGACGTCCTCAACACGAAGCTGCTCTACCACAAAGACAGCGGCGTGATGTTCTACCACATGGTGCAGAGCTTCCCAAGAGGGGAACACGTCGATCCGCGGCAGGCACATGAAGCCGCACGGCGGCTGGCGGAATACTTCTCCGGCTGTGAGGTGCTGGTCTGTACCCACGTCGACCGTGACCACATCCACTCCCACGGTATCATCAACTCCGTCAACTTCGAGACAGGCAAAAAGCTTCATATGGCAAAGGAGCAGCTGCAAGACCTGATGCACCACAACGATGAGATCTGCCGTGAAATGGGCCTGCCGGTGTTCCAGTCTGACGAGCAGAACCATGCCCGCGGCATGGATGGCGCGGAGTATCATGTTGCGCTGAAGGGTCAGAGCTGGAAGCTGTGGCTGGCCAACACGGTGGATGAATGTATGCGCTACGCGGGTAGCCGTGCCGAGTTCATTTCCCTGATGGCGTCGGAGGGCTACGCTGTCCGCTGGGAGGATCACCGTCAGAACATCACCTACACCACGCCGGATGGCAGAAAGTGCCGTGACAACAAACTACATGAAAACAAATATCGCAAGGAGGCTATGGAACATGAATTCAGAATATCTGGAAGTACGCCGCCGGCAACGGATTTCAGAATCCCGTATTCATGGCGGACGATGGCTACAGCGGTACCAACTTAGCTGAGGTAAGATAGCGTAACCAACTTTGAAAGGTACGCTATCAGCCTCGGCTTTTTGCTTATACGGCATAGCTTTTCACATCCGCGCCGATCTGGCGG
>CAVHYW010000104.1:0-4993 GCA_963640475.1 bacterium
TTCAGCCCCGACGCCAACTGCACCCGCGCCCAGATCGTCACCTTCATCTGGCGCGCCCTCGCGGAGTAAGCCACGATGACGGACCGGGAATGGCGGCGGGAGAAGCGGATCGACATCGCCATGCTGGCAGTGGGCCTCGTTGGGACGCTGCTGGCCGGCAGCCTGATCTACTACCTCTGGAACATGGGCTGGTTCTACCAGCTCTCCGCCGATGGCGTCCTGCCCATTCGGGACGAGCGGACAGTGACGGCGCTGATCGGCGGCCTCCTGCTCGTACCGTTCATCGCCCTGACCGGCTCCGGCCTTTTGCTGGTGCGGCTGGATCTGCGCTGTGAGCGCGGACGCCGCCAGCGGAGCGAGAAGCCGCCGGAGGCGCTCAGCCTGTACGAATGGATAGACAAACAGCAGGCCGCTGACAAAGACCCATAAACGAACATTGGACAGCGCAGCGGACGGGCAGATCGCCCCGAAGCTGCGCTGTCTCTTTTTCCTATCACGAAACCCTTGACCGAACACACTACTTTGAGCGTGCCGCCGCCCCGGCGCGGCACAGGAGACAGCAAGATGAAGAAGATGAAAAGAATCCCCAAATGTATCCGGTTCATGCTCTGCATGACCGTTATCCTCTTTGCCCTGACCACGGCGGTCATGGGCTGCTACCAGAAGGACCCCGACCCCATCGAGATCCCCGGCAGCTCCTCCGGCCCCGATACGGCTGCCGAGCCCATCCCCGCCGTCAGCCGGCAGGCGGAGCTTGCGCAGGCGAAGAACACCAACCCAGACACCGTTGCGTGGCTGTGTATCCCCGGTCTGGAGGTGGACGACCCTGTGATGCAGGCGGCGGACAACGGCTACTACCTCAACCGGGACGAGCTGCGGGAGTTCAGCACATGGGGCTGCTACTACGCCGACTGCCGGAACCATCTCAGCGGGCGGGAAACGCTGGACACCAACACGGTCATCTACGGCCATTCCGCCAGCGACTGCGACCCGGACGGGGTGCGCTTTACCCGGCTCCACCGCTATATGGACGCGGACTTCGTGCGGGAGAACCCCTATATCTACCTCTCCGTGGACGGGGACGACCTGATCTTCCAGATCGCCGCCTGCTTCATCACGGATATTGCGTTCGACTACATCAACACCGATCCCACCGGCAGCGGTCTGACAGAGTTCTTTGAGACCGTGGCGCGGAAAAACTGGCTGGACTTCGACGGCGTGACCTTCTCCGAGGGGGATACCGTCCTGACCCTCTCCACCTGCTGCCGGAAGTATGATAAGCAGAACACCGGCAACCAGCGGCTGGTGGTCATGGCGAAGCTGCTGCCGGAGGGGGCGGCGGAGCAGACGTTCCGCGTCACGCTGGCGAAGGACCCGGAAATGCCCTGAAACAATGATATGACGAAACACCTGACCTTGCGGTACTGAAAAGCAGCGTATGGCATAGGGAGAACGGCGGCTGCTCCGTATGGGGCGGCCGTCGTTTTCTGCTGTTCCAATATCCTTCACAGAGAAAGGGACCCATGCGTATGACAGGAGAACACAGGAGGTGCCGCTGACGCGGCTGTATGCCGCCCCGCCAACATAACCGCGCCATGCCAGCCCGCCGTGGGAGCTCCATGCCCTCCGGCGGTATCTGACCTGCGTAATATCGGACCGCGCCAAAGCGCCCATACAGGCTTTCATGCCTGCGTGGGCGCTTTTTGCCGTTCACGGCGCTGCTTCGCCGTGGGCTGCCGCTCCCCGCCGCCCTTCGTTCTGTACGGATCAACCATCTCAACAGAACGAAAGGAGCGCAGCATGAGCCGCGAAAAAAATATTTTTGAGAAATTCCCGCAAAAATGGCCAAAAGGGGTGTTTGCAAGACGAGTAGTGGGTGAAAGGGGAAAGATCAACCTGCCTTCCGGCGCGAAGGGAGGTGAGAAAATGGACCTTGACCGCCACTACGAACACAAGCAGCACGCCTTTGACGGCTTCTGCAAGAAGGTGATACGGTACGAAGCCTTCAACGCCTACCGTGCGATCGGGCGCAGACAGGATCGTGAGATCCCGTTCAGCCAGTTGCCGGAGGAGGCGATGGAGGAGCTTGCCGCCTGCGACGTCTACCCCTGGGAGTACACGCCCTTCCCCGTGGACGGCGATGTGATCCTCATCAGGGACGACCGGCTGGCCGACGCGCTGAGCGTTTTGCCCCAGAGCTTCCGGGACATCCTCCTGATGTACTGGTTCCTGGAGCTGGCAGACCGGGAGATCGGCGAGAAGCTGAGTCTGTCCCGGAAAACGGTCAACAACCGCAGGCAGCAGGCCTGCGGGCTGCTGAAAAAGCTGATGGGAGGTAACGCCAATGCGTAAGCGCCAAAACGCCCTGATCCCCTATCCGGTCATCGCCGCCGCTGTGCGGGGCGACCCGGAGGCGGTGAACCGGGTGCTGGACCACTATTCCGGCTACATAGCGGCCCTGTCCACGCGCGGGGGATATGACAAAAGCGGCAACCCCCGCTTTGCGGTGGACGAGGAGATCCGCCGCCGGATCGAGACGAAGCTGATCGTCGCCATCCTGCGTTTTGACCTGAACTGAACCCAGGCGGGGCCTGACCGCGCGCACCCCTTTCCGCACGGCTGACCCCTTTGCTCCTTGAAAAAGAAAGCCCGGCAAATCCCGGCGCAGCATAGAGCAGACGGATACATTCCCGTCTGCGCGGAGCCATACGGCCGGTACGCCATGACCCCCAACGGGGCGAGCGAGGACCACCGGGCCGCAAAGCGGGCGAGGCAGCCCGCGGGCCACGACGCGCGGACGGGGCGATACTCCCCTGCAGTCACAGTCCGAACGTGCAGCCGTATTCAGGCGGCGAGGCGTCGCAGGCAATGAGCAGGGCCGCGTGAGAACCACGCGGGGGTGAGACTCCCGTGGAGCCGGAAAGCCATCCGGCCGTCCGTTTCTGCTTTTTTCGGAATGGCGGACAGGCCGCCGTTCATACGATAGGATCAACCATGTATTTCCGAAAGGGGGACGACTATGCCGAAACAGGAAATACTCAACAAGACGACGGAACGCAGGATAGGCAAAGTGACCTACCTTGTGAGCGCGGCGCCCAGTGAACGGGCGACCGACACCATAGAGAAGAAGCTGGCGAAGATGATCCGCAAGGAAGTCGTGCAAAGCGCCGAAAACGCGGCGGTCTGACCCAGTTAAGCCAAAACCAGCAGACAGGCGGAGCGATATGCGGTATAATATGTGTGGGACAAGATATTTGTTCCGCACATATTCGCTTGTCTGGCTGTCGGGAAGGAGGCAGAAATGTTACAGTCAGATAAGATCACCGCTTTATATTGCCGTCTCAGCCAGGAGGACCTGCAGGCCGGCGAGTCCGGAAGCATCCAGAATCAGAAGGTCATCCTGCAAAGGTACGCAGACGAGCACCATTTTTTGAACACCCGGTTTTTCGTGGACGACGGTTTTTCCGGCGTCAGCTTCGACCGGGAGGGCCTGCAGGCCATGCTCCAGGAGGTGGAGGCGGGCCGTGTGGCTACCGTCATCACGAAGGATCTCAGCCGCCTGGGGCGTAATTACCTGAAAACCGGGGAACTCATCGAGGTCATCTTCCCGGAGTACGAGGTCCGCTATATCGCCATCAACGACGGCGTGGACACGGCGCGGGAGGACAACGAGTTTACGCCTCTGCGCAACTGGTTCAACGAATTTTACGCGCGCGACACCTCCAAGAAGATCCGCGCGGTCAAGCAGGCCAAAGCCCAGCGGGGCGAGCGCGTCAACGGCGAGGTCCCCTACGGGTACATCATCGACCCGGAGAACAAGAACCATCTTCTGCCGGATCCGGAGACCGCCCAGGTGGTACGGCAGATATTCGCCATGTATACCAGAGGCGACCGCATCTGCGAGATACAGAACTGGCTCCGGGAGAACAGGGTCCTGACCGTCAGCGAGCTCCGCTACCGCCGCACCGGGAGCTGCCGCCACCCCCGGCCGCATCCCGACTGCATCTACAACTGGCCGGACAAGACCCTCTATGATATTCTGGCGCGGAAGGAATACCTGGGTCATACGGTGACGGCGAAAAGCTACAAGGTGTCCTACAAGTCCAAAAAGACGAAGCGCAATTCGGAGGAGAAGCAGTATTTCTTCCCCGACACCCACGAGCCGCTGATCGACCAGGAGACCTTCGACCTGGCGCAGAAGCGGATCGCCACGAAGCACCGCCCCACCAAATGCGAGGAGATCGACCTGTTCTCCGGCCTTCTGTTCTGCGGGGACTGCGGCTACAAGATGTATCTCCAGCAGGGCGCGGGCACATTGGAGCGCAAGCACGCCTACACCTGCGGCCGCTACCGCAACCGCATCCGGACCGGCCAGGTCTGCACCACCCACTACATCCGCAAGAGCGTTCTGAAAGAGCTGGTGCTGGGCGATATCCGGCGGGTCCTCTCCTATGTGAAAGCCCATGAGCAGCAGTTCATCGCCGACGCCACCGAGTACGGGGACGTCAAGGCAAGCAGGGCGCTTCGGGAGAAGCGCGGCGAGCTGGACAAGGCGAAGGGCCGCCTGGGTGAGCTGGACCGTCTCTTCCGCAAGCTGTATGAGGACAACGCCCTGGGCCGTCTCAGCGACCAGCAGTTCACCTTCATGGTGTCCGGCTACGACGACGAGAAGGCCGCCCTGGTGGAGAAGATCCGTAGCCTGGAGAAGGAGGTCAGCACAGCGGCGGAGCGCCGGGACGACGTGGGACGCTTCGTGCAGATCGTCCGCAAGTACACGGACGTGCAGGAGCTCACCTACGAGATCGTCCATGAGTTCATCGACCGTATCCTTGTCTACGAGCTGGACAAGGATACGAACACCCGAAAAATCGAGATCTATTACAGCTTCGTCGGTCAGGTCGATACCGGCGAGGCGCACACGGAAAGCGTTTCCTACTTCCGCCAGATCGGCGCGGATGTGAAAAGCTATGCCGTATAAGCAAAAAGCCGAGGC
>CAVHYW010000105.1:0-4949 GCA_963640475.1 bacterium
ATCCAGCACAAGGCTGGTATGCAGGATTCCGAGTGCATCATCGCCGTCAACAAGAACGAGACCGCTCCCATCTTCGAGGTTGCCGATTACGGCATCACCGGCGACCTGTTCAAGGTCGTCCCCGAACTGATCGAGTCCATCAAGGCCGCCAAGGCTGCCAAGTAACTACGCTTTCTTCCTTCTCTTCTTACATTGCAGGTACGCTCCACGACCCGCGGGCAGGCACCTCCCTCCTATACCACATCCGATCTTTCATCTCAGCGAAACCATGATCTATGGAAAGCTTGCTCATCTCTACCGACACCAATTTTAAGCGACTTTCAGCCTGCTCCGGGTCTGGAGCATCTGCAGTACAAGAGAGGTTTTTATGTGATATTGCCCGGAAGGGCGGCAAAATAGAGCAGAACAAGACGATCAAAAAACGAGGAGGTATACACATGACAGAAATTCGCTGGCACGGACGCGGCGGTCTGGGCGCGTTCACCGCGGCACGACTGCTGGGCTGTGCCGTATCGCTTTTCGAGGGGAAATACGCTCTGGCGTTTCCCTCCTTCGGCCCGGAGCGCCGCGGCGCACCGGTGTTCGCCTTTACCCGTATCGATGACAAGCCCATCACTGACCGCAGCGAGGTCGTTTCCTGCGACTGCGCCGTGGTGCTGGATGACACCCTGTTCGGCGACCCCGTGAAGAACGGCCTGAAGCCCGGCGCAACCGTCATCATCAACACCACCAAGGACAAGTCCCAGTTTGCCATTGACGGCGTGCAGGTGGTCACCGTGGACGCCACGGGTCTGGCGCTGGAAATTCTGGGCCGTCCCATCACCAACGTGCCTTTGCTGGGCGCGCTGATCGCCGCCACCGGCATCACCAGCATCCCCGCCGTAGAGGCCGCCATCGACGACCAGCTGGCTCCCAAGCTGCGGGAGAAGAACAAGAAGCTGCTGAACAAGACCTATGAGCTCGTAAAGGAGGCGCTGTAAATGGAAAGACCTCTGGCTGATTTGACCTATGTTGTGAAGGAACTGCCTCTGGGCCCGTCCTTCCCCACCGGACAGCTGCATGACATCAGCTCCGGTATGCGTACCTTCCGTCCTGTCATCGACACCGAGAAATGCGTCAAGTGCCTGCGCTGCTTCCTGGTCTGTCCCGACGGCGCCATCGACAAGTCCGGCACCGCTCTGGAGATCGACTATGACTACTGCAAGGGCTGCGGCGTTTGCAACCGCGCCTGCAAGCTGGGCGCTATCACCATGATCAAGGAGGCTGAAGTATGAGCGGAAAGCTGTTTGTTTCCGGCGACGAGGCTGTGGCACTGGCCGTGCGCCAGGCGAAGCCCCATGTGATCGCCGCCTATCCCATCACCCCGCAGACCATCGTGGTGGAGCGTTTGTCCGACTTCGTGGAGGACGGCTCTCTGGAGAGCGAATACCTGTATGTGGAGTCTGAGCACAGCGCCATGTCCGCCTGCCTGGGCGCCAGCGCTATGGGCGCCCGCGCCTTCACCGCCACCTCCAGCCAGGGCCTGCTGTACATGGTGGAGGGCCTCCACTACGCCAGCGGCTCCCGTTTCCCTATCGTGATGATGAACGCCAACCGTTCCATCGCCACCCCCTGGAACATCTACGGCGACCAGCGCGACTCTCTGGCCGAGCTGGAATCCGGCTGGGTGCAGCTGTATGCCGAGAACGCTCAGGAGGCCTACGACACCATCCTGCAGGCCTATAAGATCGCCGAGGATCCCGAGGTCATGCTGCCTGTCATGGTGAATCTGGACGGCTTCGTGCTGACCCACACCTATGAGCTGGTGAGCCTTGCCGAGCAGGGCAAGGTGGACGCCTACATTCCCTATCAGAAGTTTGCCAACCGTCTGGATCTGGACGCGCCCCGCGGCACCTGCATCACCGCTGGCCCTCCGTACAACACCGAGTTCCGCTATCAGCAGCACCAGGCCACCCTGAAGGCCGCCGAGAAGGTCAACGAGGCCGACGCCGAGTTCGGCAAGCTGTTTGGCCGCAGCTACGGCGGCATGGTGGAGGCCTATCGCTGCGACGACGCCGAGACCATCTTTATCACCCTGGGCAGCGTGGCCGGTACCACCCGCTGCGTGGTGGACGCGCTGCGCGAGCAGGGCAAGAAGGTGGGCCTGCTGAAGATCCGCTGCATGCGTCCCTTCCCCAGCAAGGAAGTGGCCGAGATCGTGAAGAACGCCAAGTTCGTGGGCGTGCTGGAAAAGGACATCAGCTTCGGCTTCGAGGGCGTTGTCTACACCGACGTCTGCTCCGCGCTGAAGAGCGCCGCCGTGGACGTTCCCGCCGCCAACTATGTGGGCGGTCTGGGCGGCCGCAGCATCTCCAAGGCCGACATCGAAGGCATCTATACTGAACTGCTGAACGGCAGCGCCAAGGTTGGCGAAGCCAACTTTGTGAATCTGAGGAGGGATATTTGTGGCGCTTAACGCAAAAACGATCACCAATAAGGAATACTTCTACGGCCATAAGGCCTGCGGCGGCTGCGGCGCGGCGCTGGCTATCCGTCTGGCTCTGAAGGTGCTGGGTGACCGCGCCATCGCGGTGATCCCCCCCAACTGCATGTCCACCGTGGCATTCATCTATCCCCACATGCCCCTGTTCACCAACGGCATGATCCCCCCCTTCGCCGGTACTGCCGCCGTCATGAGCGGTATTCTGGCCGGTGCCAAGGCGCAGGGGCTTGAGGACTACCACGTCGTGGGCTTCGCCGGTGACGGCGGCACCGCCGATATCGGCCTGCAGGCCCTGTCCGGCATGATCGACCGCAACGACAAGGCCATCTTCATCTGCTACGACAACGAGGCGTATATGAACACCGGTGTGCAGAAGTCCGGCCTGACCCCCTACGGTATGAAGACCACCAACACCCCCTCCGGCAGCCGCATCCACGGCAGCCAGTCCAGCAAGAAGCGCATGTTCGAGATCGTGGCCGCTCACGGCATCCCCTACGCCGCCACCGCCTCTCTGGGCTATCCCGAGGACTATCTGGCCAAGGTGGAGAAGGCCATGAACACCGACGGCACCTCCTACATCCATGTGATGGCTCCCTGTCCCACCGGTTGGGGTACCGCCTCCGATGTGACCGTGGACATCGGCAAGGAGGCCGTGGACTGCGGTCTGTGGTATCTGGCCGAGTTCGAGAACGGCAAGTTCACCGTCAACCGTGATCCCAAGGAGTTCGCCTCCGTGGAGGATTACCTGAAGAAGCAGAGCCGCTTCGCCAACCTGGACGACCATGACCTCGCGCACATCATCGCCGAGCGCGACGCCACCTGGCAGCGCATCCGCAACGACTGGGTGAAGTAAGGAGAAACGACATGAAAACTGCCAAGGAATATAAAGACAGCCTCCGTGACCGGAAGATCAAAGTCTATCTGAAGGGCGAGCTGCTGGATCCCAAGACCCTCATCGACCATCCCTTCATCCGCGGTCACGTCAACTCCGCAGCCATGACCTACGCGCTGGCGGGCATGAAGGAGTACGAGGATCTGATGACCGCCACCTCTCACCTGACCGGTAAGAAGATCAACCGCTTTACCCACATCCACCAGTCCACCGACGATCTGGTGAAGAAGGTCAAGATGCTGCGCATGATCTCCCAGAAGACCGGTACCTGCTATCAGCGCTGCGTGGGCTTCGACGCCATGAACGCCACCTACTCCGTTACCTACGAGATCGATCAGGCCATGGGCACCAACTACCATGAGCGCTTCAAGAAGTATCTGGAGTATGTTCAGGAGAACGACCTGATGATCGCCGGCGCCATGACCGACGTGAAGGGCGACCGCAGCCTGCGGCCCGGTCAGCAGAAGGACCCCGACCTGTTCGTCCATGTGGTGGAAAAGCGGGATGACGGTATCGTCATCCGGGGCGCCAAGGCGCACATGACCGGCATGGTCAACAGCCATGAGATGCTCATTATGCCCACCATGGGTATGAAGGAGGACGAGGCCGAGTACGCCGTCTGCTGCGCCATCCCTGTGGACGCCGAGGGCGTGCTGCACATCTTCGGCCGCCAGACCAACGACGACCGCAAGTGCGAGGGCGACGTGGATCAGGGCAACGCCCAGTACGGTATCGTAGGCGGCGAGTGCCTGACGGTGCTGGAAAATGTATTTGTTCCCTGGGATCGCGTGTTCATGTGCGGCGAGACCGCCTTCTCCGGCCTGCTGGTGGAGCGCTTTGCCTGCTATCACCGCGCCAACTACGGCGGCTGCAAGAGCGGCGTGTCCGATGTGGTCATCGGCGCGGCGGCCCTGATGGCCGATTACAGCGGCTACGGCAAGGCCAGCCACATCAAGGAAAAGCTCAACGAGATGATCCACAAGGAGGAGACGCTGTTCGCCTGCTCTCTGGCCTGCTCCTGCGAGGGTAAGTGCACCGCCTCCGGTGCGTACTTCGTCGACCCCCTGCTGGCCAACGTGGGCAAGCACAACGTCACCCAGCTCATCTACGAGATCGACCGCCTGGCTCAGGACATCGGCGGCGGCATCATCGCCACCATGCCCTCCGAATCCGACCTGAAAAATCCCGAGATCGGCCACTATGTGGACAAATACCTCCGTGGCGTGGACTGCATCCCCACCGAGGATCGTATGCGTGTAGGCCGCCTCATCGAGAATATGACCGGCGGCACCGCTCTGGTGGAGTCCATGCACGGCGCTGGCTCCCCTCGGGCCCAGAAGGTCATGTATTCCAAGCTGTCCTCTCTGGAACAGAAGAAAAAATACGCCGCCGCCATCGCAGGCGTCGGCCACGGCGAGAAGAAGGAGTAAACCATGGAACTGCGTATTTCTGAGCTTGCCAAGCAGTACCCCGCCTCCGGCATCCGCAAGATGTTCGATCTGGCGGCGGGCTACGACGATGTCATCGCCCTGACGCTGGGCGAGCCCAACTTCGAGACCCCGGCCTACATCAAGG
>CAVHYW010000106.1:0-4566 GCA_963640475.1 bacterium
TGCCCGGAGATCTTTGACAGCGAAGCTGTCCGTATCCCTTAGTGTAATTATACTAAGGGCGCACTTCACCCGTTGGCAAGGAGAGCCGTTTCCGGCGTATCTCCGCGGAAAGGATAAACTGCCACAGGCGGAAAGCCTTGGTGTTTCGTGTTTTTCGCGGCTTGCCTGTGTGTCTGTCTCTCTTTACTTGTGCCAGGTCAGTACGCTGCCACATGGGGCAAATATGCCCTGCTCCGATAGAGCGGTGGCGGACACCATGCCGCTGAACTCGGCTGCGGAAGGCTCCGCCGGTGTCCTGTGATCCGCCCGGCGACGGATCGGGGGATGCGCGATACCCCGTATGACCGGCGCCGCACTCTGACTGCGGCATACAGGGCGGGAGCTTGCCTCTCCCTTGATGGCTGTCGTGCCGTGCCATCTCAACGGCTTTTACAAAACTGCTCTTTCCTGATCTGCGCCGAATTGATTTCGGCGCGTTTTCTTTTCCTGCGGTATCGCGGCGGTGGCAAGTGCCGCGACAATAATAGTAAGCAAAAACGCAGGAAGAATCTTCCTGCCATTTCGGCTTCATACGATCCTTCCTGCGTTTGCAGTATTGTTCAATTCTGATGGCCGCCCCATTTTTCCGGGAGGGTTCATTTTGACATACTTCGGGTTCTTAATCAGAGCGAAAAGCTGTTGATAATGCTTTCCACCCGTGCCTGCTCTGCTCCGACCTAAATGCTTGATGCCTTAAGTACACGTTCAGTGTAGTACGGCGGCAGAGAAATGTACAGGTGGAAAATGCCGCGAGAGAAAACTTCTCGCAGCATGGTCATTGAAATACGAGGGCGCAATGTCCCTAATCTCAAACGGGAGCATGATGCCCCTCAAGTACAAACTTAACAACGTGTGCGATCCGAACCGTGTTCGGAAACCACATTGGGGCGGCGCACAAATAACTGGATAGTTCTTATATACCACAATATGTTGTGGCTGTCAATATAGGGACGTCAAAATAATGTATTTAGAGAAAATGTGGTTAAAACGTAATACGCATTATCTCCGTATTAAATGCGTATTACGGAAATAACGCGTATTGTTGTGTATATTGGAGATAATTTGAACTGCAAACATGCCCTGATTACTCAGGAGGAAGGACGGTAACTAATTGCCTCGGCCGTCCTGGATAATCACTATATATTTTGCCAATTTGCTTGAACTGGTGAGATAATCGCAGCAGAAAGCTTTTAGATCCCTTAATAGATTAACTCCCTGTGCAAAGAGGTCAAATGCTCTTAGCACAGGGAGTTTTTGCGTCAGGGCGGTTTTATTGAATCAGCCCATACTTTTTGAAAAATACTAGATCGTCGTCAATCAGCATATTAACCATCTACACGGAGCGGTCACGGTATCCTTTGCAATGACGGATTCGAACAGCGCCATATTCTTATTCCTTTGCCAGCTTGATGTAGCCCTCGTAGCGTTCCTGGGCGTCGCTGGCGGCTTTGTGGTACAGGGCGTCCGCCTTCTCGGGGAAGGACAGCTTCAGGGAAGCATACCGGTTCTCGCCCATGAGGAACTGCTGGAAGTCGCCGGTGGGGGCCTTGGAATCCAGCTGGAAGGGGTTCTTTCCCTCCTCCTTCAGGCGGGGATCGTAGCGGTACAGATGCCAGTAGCCGCACTCCACCGCCTTCTTTTCCTCGATCTGACTCAGGCCCATGCTGGCCTTCATGCCGTGCTCGATGCAGGGACAGTAGCAGATCACGATGGAGGGGCCATCGTAGGTCTCGGCCTCCCGGATGGCCCGGAGGGTCTGGTTGGGATCGGCACCCATGGCTACCTGTGCCACATACACATAGCCATAGCTCATGGCCATCAGACCCAGGTCCTTCTTTTTGGTGACCTTACCGCCGGCGGAGAATTTGGCAATGGCCGCTGCAGCGGTAGCCTTGGAGGACTGACCGCCGGTATTGGAATAGACCTCGGTATCCAGCACCAGAACATTGATGTTCTTGCCAGAGGCCAGCACATGATCCAGACCGCCGTAGCCGATGTCGTAGGCCCAGCCGTCGCCGCCGAATGCCCACACGGACTTCTTGGTGAGAAATTCCTTATTATTGCGGATGAACTCGGCCTCGTCGCTTTTATCACCGGCCACAGCCGCCAGCAGGGCGTCGGCAGCCATGCGGGACTCGGCGGCGCTTTCGGCTTTGTCGATATACTCCTTGCAGATGTCTGCGGCCACGCCCTTGTCAGCCAGCGTCTGGGCGGCGGCCTTCAGCTGGCGCTTGATGGCGTCCTGACCCAACAGATAGCCGTAGGCGTACTCGGCGTTATCCTCAAACAGGCTCATGGCCCAGGCGGGGCCGCAGCCCTTGCAGTCGGTGCAGTAGGGGGAGCTGGGGGTAGAGCCGCCGTAAGCGGAGGAGCAGCCGGAGGCGTTGGTGATGTACATATGATCGCCGAACAGCTGGGTCACCAGCTTGATATAGGGGGTCTCACCGCAGCCGGCGCAGGCGCCGGAGAACTCAAAGTAAGGCTTGGCGAACTGGGAGGCTTTCACGGTCTTGTCGCTGACGGCGTCCTTCTTGATGGTGACGGTCTCCACAGCGTAGTCCCAGTTGGCGGACTGGGACAGCTGCGTCTCCAGCGGCTGCATGGTCAGCGCCTTCTCCTTGGCGGGGCAGACGTTGACGCAGCTGCCGCAGCCGGTGCAGTCATAAGGAGAGACCTGCATACGATACTGATATTTGCTCAGGTCGGCGCCATTGGCCTTCTTGGTCTCGAAGCCGGCAGGAGCGTGCTGCTGCTCGTTTTCGTCCAGCAGCACGGGACGGATGGCGGCATGGGGGCAGACGAGCGCGCACTGGTTGCACTGGATGCACTTCGTCACATCCCACTGGGGCACCTCCACGGCCGCGCCGCGCTTTTCGTACTTGGTGGAGCCCGCGTGCCAGGTGCCGTCCTCCAGACCGTACTTCTTCATAACGGACACCGGCAGGCTGTCGCCCTCCTGACGGTTCATCACGTCCACCACCTCACGGATGAAGTCGGGGGCCTTGCGCTCCACGGGCTTGTCCTCGGCGGCGGCCCAAGCGGCGGGGATAGCCACTTCCACCAGCTCGTTGATGCCGTGCTCGATGGAGGCGTTGTTCATGTCCACCACGGCCTGACCCTTCTTCTTATAGTAGGTCTTATAGATGGCGTCCTTCATCTCGGTCACGGCCTGCTCCAGAGGGATCACATTGGCCAGCTTGAAGAAGGCCGCCTGCAGAATGGTGTTGGTGCGGCTGCCTAGACCCAGCTCACGGGCGATCTTGATGGCGTCGATGGTGTAGCACTGGGCTTTCTTCTCCGCCAGGGCGCGCTTCATGGCGGCGGGCAGGTTCTTCTCCAGACCCTCAGCGTCCCAGGCGCAGTTCAGCAGGAACACGCCGCCATCCTTCAGGTTCTTTACCATGTCGTACTTGTGGACATAGGAGGGGTTGTGGCAGGCCACGAAGTCAGCGGACTGAATCAGATACGGGGAACGGATGGGGGTCTTGCCGAAGCGCAGATGGCTCTGGGTCAGGCCGCCAGACTTCTTGGAATCGTAGACGAAGTACGCCTGACAGTACAGGTTCGTGGCGTGGCCGATGATCTTGATGGAGTTCTTGTTGGCACCCACGGTGCCGTCGGAGCCCATGCCCCAGAACTCGGCGCTGGTCTGACCGGCAGGAGAGGTGTCGATTTCGCAGGCCACATCCAGAGAGGTATGGGTTACATCGTCCACAATGCCCACGGTGAAATTGTTCTTGGGCTTTTCCTGCTTCAGGTTGTCCAGCACGGCGATGATTTGGCCGGGGGTGGTGTCCTTGCTGGACAGGCCGTAGCGACCGCCCACGATGACCATATCACTGTCCAACTCCTTGTATACGGAGCAGATATCCTGATACAGCGGCTCGCCCATCGCGCCGGGCTCCTTGGTGCGGTCCAGCACCGCCAGCTTCTTACAGGCGGCGGGGATGGCGGCCACAAACTTATCGGCGGCGAAAGGACGGTACAGATGAACGTTCAGCAGGCCCACCTTCTCGCCCTTGGCGGTCAGGTAATCGATGGCCTCCTTGGCAGTTTCGGCAGCACTGCCCATGAGGACGACGACACGCTCGGCGTCGGGAGCACCGTAGTAGTTGAACAGCTTGTACTCACGGCCCGTCAGCTTGCTGATCTCGGCCATGTAGTGCTCCACCGCTTCGGGGATGGAGGCTACCTTCTCGTTGCAGGCCTCGCGGCACTGGAAGAAGATGTCGGGGTTCACGGTGGTGCCGCGGGTGGCGGGATGCTCCGGGTTCAGGGAGTTGCGGCGGAAGGCACGCAGGGCGTCCATATCCACCAGGGGACGCAGCTCCTCATAGTCCAGCGCCTCGATCTTCTGGATCTCATGGCTGGTGCGGAAGCCGTCAAAGAAGTGCAGGAACGGCATCCGACAGTGGATGGCACTGAGATGTGCCACCGCGCCCAGATCCATGACCTCCTGAGGGGAGGAGGACGCCAGCATGGCAAAGCCGGTGCTGCGCACGCCCATCACGTCGCTGTGGTCGCCGA
>CAVHYW010000107.1:0-4360 GCA_963640475.1 bacterium
AATCTGGCTGGCAATGGGCTATACGGTGCTGCTGTGCTTCTGCCTGTTCAAAACGAGCAGCCTTGCAAAGTCCGTGTTCAACGCGCATTAACGAGGAGTGATACCATGCTGACACTCACGCCCGTTACGCTTGCAACAGCGAACGCTTTTGTCAATGCGCATCACCGGCACCACAAGGCAACTGCTGGGCATAAGTTTTCCATCGGCTGTGCCAAGGATGGAGAGCTTGTCGGCGTTGCAATCGTAGGCCGTCCGGTGAGCCGGTATTTGGACGATGGCTGGACATTGGAAGTCAATCGGCTTTGCACCACCGGCGAGAAGAACGCTTGCAGTATCCTTTATGCCGCATCCGCGCGGGCGGCAAAAGCAATGGGATACCGCAAAATCGTCACCTATACGCTGGATAGCGAGAGCGGCAGCAGTCTCCGCGCCGCTGGCTGGAACTGCACGGGTTTGGCAGGCGGCAAATGCTGGACAGGCAGCCGCAAGCCCGCCTCCGCTTTGTACCCAGCGCAGATGAAACTTCGATATGAAAAGCTCTTGTAAGGGGGAATTTCTATGGCCTATGTCAACGTCCCAAAGGACTTAACCAAAGTAAAGACCAAGGTGCTGTTCAATCTCACGAAACGGCAGCTCATTTGCTTCGGAAGCGGCGCGCTCATCGGCGTACCGCTTTTCTTCTTGCTCAAGGGCAGCATCGGCACCAGCCCCGCCGCAATGGTGATGATGGTGGTGATGATCCCGGCCATGCTTTTCGCCATGTATGAGAAGAACGGTCAGCCGCTGGAAATCATCATCCGCAACATCTACCGCGTGTGCTTCCAGAGGCCGAAGCAGCGCCCGTATAAGACCAACAATTTCTATGCCGTTCTGGAGCGGCAAAACCAGTTAGACCGGGAGGTGTATCAAATTGTCCGAAAAGAAAAAGCTGACCCGCGCCGAACGAAAACAGATCGAAGCTGCCATCGCAAGAGCGAACCGAACGGATAAGAAAGAAAAATCGGCGCAGGACAGCATCCCGTATCAACGTATGTGGCCAGATGGCATCTGCCGCGTAACCGATACGCGCTACACCAAAACGATCCAGTATCAGGACATCAACTACCAGCTCTCACAGAATGAGGACAAAACCGCCATCTTTGAGGCATGGTGCGATTTCCTGAACTACTTTGACAGCTCCGTGCAATTCCAGCTTTCCTTTGTGAACCTCTCGGCTTCACAGGAAACCTTTGCCCGGAGCATTTCTATTCCTCCCTGCGGGGATGAATTTGACGGCATCCGCGCCGAGTACGCGGGTATGCTGCAAAATCAGCTTGCCCGCGGCAACAACGGCCTCATTAAAACCAAGTATCTCACGTTCGGCATTGAGGCCGACAACCTCCGCGCTGCAAAGCCCCGTTTGGAGCGCATCGAAACTGACCTCCTGAACAACTTCAAGCGGCTGGGTGTTGTGGCTGCACCGCTGAACGGTTTCGAGCGCCTGCACGTTATGCACGACATTCTGCGGATGGACGAGCAGGAACCGTTCCGCTTCTCGTGGGACTGGCTGGCTCCCTCCGGGCTGTCCACCAAGGACTTTATCGCGCCCAGCTCCTTTGAGTTCAAGACCGGCAGGATGTTCCGCATGGGCAAAAAGCTGGGCGCAATCAGCTTCGTGCAGATTCTGGCACCGGAGCTGAACGACCGGATGCTGGCGGATTTTCTGGATATGGAGAGCAGCGTCCTTGTCAATCTCCATGTGCAGTCCGTGGATCAGGTCAACGCCATCAAGACCGTCAAGCGCAAGATCACCGATCTGGACAAATCCAAAATCGAGGAGCAGAAGAAAGCCGTCCGCGCTGGGTACGATATGGACATTATCCCATCCGACCTTGCTACCTACGGCGCAGAGGCCAAGAAGCTGTTGCAGGATTTGCAGTCCCGCAATGAGCGAATGTTCCTGCTGACCTTCCTCATTCTCAACACGGCGGACACGCCCCGGCAGCTCGACAACAACATCTTCCAAACCTCCAGCATTGCACAGAAGTATAACTGTGCGCTGACCCGGCTGGACTTCCAGCAGGAAGAAGGTCTGATGAGCAGTCTCCCGCTGGGGCTGAATCAGATCGAAATTCAGCGGGGCTTGACTACCTCCAGCGTGGCGATTTTTGTCCCGTTCACCACACCGGAGCTGTTTCAGGCCGGTTCGGAAGCGCTGTACTACGGCATCAACGCTCTTTCCAACAACCTTATCATGGTAGACCGGAAGCTGCTGAAAAATCCCAACGGTCTGATTTTGGGTACTCCCGGCAGCGGCAAGTCGTTTTCGGCAAAACGTGAGATCACCAATGCGTTTCTCATCTGCCCTAAGGATGACATCATCATCTGTGACCCGGAGGGCGAATATACGCCGCTGGTGGAACGGCTGCACGGTCAGGTCATTAAGCTGTCGCCCACCGGCAAGGGCTATGACGGTACGCCTTGCTACATCAATCCGATGGACTTGAATCTGGATTACAGCGACGATGATAACCCGCTGAGTTTGAAATCCGACTTCATTCTGTCTCTGTGTGAGCTGATCGTCGGCGGCAAGGACGGGCTTGCCCCTGTGGAAAAGACCATCATCGACCGCTGCGTTCGCATCGTCTACCGGGACTACCTCAACGACCCGAAACCGGAGAATATGCCGCTGCTGGAGGACTTGTATAATGCCCTCCGTGCGCAGGATGAAAAGGAAGCGCAGTACATCGCCACCGCTCTCGAAATCTATGTCACCGGCTCGCTGAATGTGTTCAACCATCACACGAATGTGGATGCGAACAGCCGCATCGTCTGCTACGACATCAAGGAGCTGGGCAAGCAGCTCAAGAAAATCGGGATGTTGGTTGTCCAAGACCAAGTGTGGAACCGCGTGACCATCAACCGTGCTGCCCATAAAACGACCCGCTACTATCTTGACGAGTTCCATCTTCTCTTGAAGGAGGAACAGACGGCTTCATACAGCGTCGAGATTTGGAAGCGCTATCGCAAATGGGGCGGAATCCCCACCGGAATCACCCAAAATGTCAAAGACCTGTTATCCAGCCGTGAGGTTGAGAACATCTTTGAAAACAGCGATTTCATCTACATGCTCAATCAGGCCGCTGGCGACCGGCAGATTCTCGCAAAACAGCTCAACATTTCGCCGCATCAGCTCTCCTATGTGACCCACTCCGGTGAGGGCGAGGGACTGCTGTTTTACGGCAACACGATCCTGCCTTTCATTGACCACTTCCCGAAGGACACCGAGCTGTACCGCGTTATGACCACCAAGCCGCAAGAGGTGGCGTCGGCATGAAAAGAGAACCGCGTTTACAGTTTTCCGACGCCGATCTTGCCGAACCGAAGCTGGAAAAGCCCATCAAGCGGGTGAAAAAGGCGGAGGCCAAGGCGGATAAGGCGCAGGCGAAAATTCCCAAGAAAACCGTGGTCAAAAAGGAGCGCGGCTTTGATCCTGCCACCGGCAAGGTGAAAACGCAGCTCCGGTTTGAGGAAGTGGACAAGAAAAAGCCGCCCTCCAAGCTGACCCATGCCGTGCAGGACGCAACCGCCAACCTCGTTCTTTCTCAGGTTCACCGGGAGGCGGCGCAGAGCGAGGACGATAACGTAGGCGTGGAGGCCACGCACAAGGTAGAGCAAGCCGTGGAGAGCGGCGGGCGGCTGGTGCAGTCCGCCCATCGCACCCATCAGCTCAAACCCTATCGCGCCGCCATCCGTGCGGAGAGGAAGTTGGAACAGGCCAACATTGATACGCTCCAGAAGAAAGCGGAGATCGACAGCCCCACCAGCAATCCCGTTTCCAAGTGGCAGCAGAAGCAGGCCATCAAAAAGCAGTATGCCGCTGCCAAGCACAATCAAGCGGCACAGGCCACGGCAAAGGCGGCGGAGAATACCGCCAAGGCCGCGAAAAAGGCTGCTGAAAAAGCGGAAGAAGCGGGCAAATACGTTTGGGAACACCGGCGCGGCTTTGCCATTGCCGCCGCAATTCTGCTGATGCTGGCGTTTCTGCTCAATGGTCTGTCCTCCTGCTCGGTGCTGATGGATGGCGTCGGCTCCGGGATCGCGGCCAGCACCTATCCGTCGCAGGATGCCGATATGCTGGCCGCCGAAGCTGCCTACTGTGCGCTGGAAGATGATTTGCAGCATTATCTGGACACCTATGAAAGCACCCATGACTACGATGAGTACCACTTTGATCTGGACACCATCGAACACGACCCCTATGTACTCATTTCCATTATTACGGCGCTGCATCAAGGGGAATGGACGCTGGATGAGGTGCAGAGTACGCTCCAAATGCTCTTTGACCGCCAGTACATTTTGACCGAGGATGTGGTGGTGG
>CAVHYW010000108.1:0-4189 GCA_963640475.1 bacterium
CCGATCAAGTCAGCATGATACTGGACGGTGAGTGGAAAGAGGGCAAGAACGGCGTTCAGCTGCATGTAACGCAATGTGAGGAGGTCGTACCCCAGACCCGTGAAGGAATCAAGGGGTATCTGTCCTCGCGGCTTATCAAGGGCATCGGCGGCAAGACCGCCGAGCTGATCGTAAACCGGTTTGGCGCGGACACGTTGAATGTGTTGGAAAATGAACCGGAGCGGCTGCTGGAGATACGGGGCGTCAACAAGGCAAAGTTGGAGGAGATCATTGCTTGCTACAACGAGAGCCGCGCCCTGCGCGACCTTATGCTGCTGTTGGCTCCCTTCCAGATCACACCCACCACCGCCACGAAGATCTATGACCATTTTGGCGCACGCAGCGTGGATATCCTGCGGGATAACCCCTTTGAACTCTGCCAAGTGTCCGGTTTCGGTTTCAAGCGTGTGGACGCGATCATGCGAAAGAACAACTGGCCCCTCAATTCCCCCATGCGTATCCGTGGCGCGGTATTTGCCGCGTTGGAAAGCGCAAAGGGTGATGGCGGCCATCTGTATCTGGAGGCGGAACAGCTTCACAAAGAGGCCATGTCGCTTCTGAACAGCATGATCCCCGTTCCGCAGATGCGGGTAAAGTCGGATGATCTGGATGCTGTGATCGATGATATGCTGCTGCAAGGCAAGATCATCAACAGCAACGGCAACTATTATCTGGTCAAGACCTTCGCGCAGGAGGATGAAACGGCCCGCAGCATTGCAAGGCTGCTCTGCCGTCCGGTAGAACGGGTGGATGTGCAGGACTTGCTGACAAGGGTGCGGCGCCAGTTAGGCGTTGAACTCTCGCTGCGGCAGACCGAGGCAGTTCACATGGTGTTCCGCAGCGACCTGTCCATCATTACCGGTTCGCCCGGTACTGGTAAGACGACCGTCCTGAAAGCGGTCATTGAGGTGTTTAAGCTGCTGAAGCCATCGGAGAAGATCCTGCTGGCAGCCCCCACCGGACGGGCAAGCCGCCGTATGGCGGAGAGCACCGGCGTAAACAATGCCAGCACGCTGCACAGTCTGCTGGGACTGTTTGGCGAGGATGGCGGCTTTCGGAAAGGTGAAGAAGATATGCTGGACGCAGGCCTTATCATCGTGGATGAATCGTCCATGATGGATATGTGGCTGGCGCGAAAGTTCTTTTCCCGTATCGGGCCTGACACAAAGGTGCTGCTGGTAGGCGACGCAGACCAGTTGCAAAGTGTCGGAGCAGGTGATGTGTTCCGCGAGCTGATCAACTGTGGGCTGATCCCCGTGACGGTGCTCAATGAGATATTCCGTCAGAAGAAGGACAGCCTTATCGCCTATAACGCTCAGAAGATCAACAACAATGACACCAGCTTTTTTTATGGCAATGATTTTACTGTCTGCAAATGCGCCAATCAGGAGGCAGCCGAGCATATACGGAATATCTATCTGGCGCAGGTGAAGCAATACGGCGTAGACCGTGTGCAGATCCTCTCGCCCTTCCGTTCCACAGGCGCGGCCTCTGCTGACCTGCTCAACGAATCGATCCGTGAACTGGTGAACCCGCAGACGGAGGAAGCCGATCTGAAGGTTGGCAGCCACTATTTTCGCATAGGCGATAAAGTCATGCAGAACAGGAACAATGGCAAGGCATCCAACGGCGATATTGGCTTTATCCGCGGTTTCCGTCACGATGAGCGGGACGGTATGCGTATATCGATCCAGTTCTCACCCACAAGAGTCGTGGAGTATTCTATGGAAGAAATGGGCCATGTTGAGCTCGCCTATGCTACCACCGTTCATAAGGCGCAGGGCAGTGAGTTCGATGTGGTGATATTCCCTCTGCTGAGAAGTCATGCCCGGATGCTGACGCGGAGCCTTGTCTATACGGCTATTACCCGTGCCAAGGCCAAGGTCATTCTGGTGGGACAGATCGGTATGCTCTATATGGCTGTCCATAAGGATGATACCGGAAAGCGCAATACGCAGTTGGGACGTAGGATCACGCTCTATGTCAATACGTTCAAAGTACAGAAACGCAGTGCCTGAGCACAACTGTAAATATTTTATGAAAATGAGGCAAGGGTGTTAAATTTGCGCCTTGTCTCTTGTTTTTATTTAGAAAGGAGCCTTTGAAATGAATGCACCCGAATCCACTCTGTTCAATGCTGTCCCCGTTGTCTCTGAGCTGAACCGTGTCGCCGGCTTCGATCCGCTGAAGTTCTTGAAAAAGACTGCCCGCGGACATGAGCTGGAGCTGCGGTACAAAAAGCTCTGGTTCCGGCTGAAGTACCCTGCCGGGCGCACACGGCTGACGCCGCTGCGTATCACGGATCAGTTGGCGATCATCGAGGCGAAGGTGTTCTTCGACAAGGATGATGCCGACCCCGCCAGCAGCTACATCGCCACCATGACGCAGGAAAACGCGCCTGCCGGCCTGTATATTCAGGCCGCAGAGCATGACGCTCTGGACATGGCGCTGACCAACGCCGGCTTCGGCGTCCAGTTCGCGCCGCTGCCCAATGCGGATACGCCTTACGCAGAGCAGACAACGCCTGTTATGGAGGCTAATCCTGCCCCAGCGCCCCAAGCGGCAGTGGAGCAGGTCAGATTGGAACCTGCTGCGGTACAGGCTGACATTGAGCCTGCGGTGGTGCAGCAGCCTGAACAGGAAGTGGTTCACCATGAAGAAGCCGTACCTGACACGGCACCGGTGGAAGTCTCTGCGGAACAGCCTGCGGAGACCGTTGCGGAGCCTGCCGCAGAAACGGAACTGCCCTTCGTATATGACGAGCCGAATGTCGCCAGCTATACCAAGGACATGGATGTGGACACCATCTGCACTCTGATGACCGAAGCAGAAGCCGAGGAGATCATCGTGCCCATCGGCACATGCAGCGGACAGACGCTCAAGCAGGTTGCCGAGCGGCGCCCTGCCAGTCTCAAGTGGTACGTGAAGGGTTATTCCGGTGATGATAACATTCTGCGGGCCGGTGCCAAGCTGATGCTGGACAAGCTTCAGCGTCTGGCAAATGCCAGCTGACGGGTGATTTACGCAAGATGATGGTAAGGAGGTGGCGCGGTGGCGCAGCCACAGGAGTTCCCGTTCAATATCATGGATGTGGCCGAGCTGCTGCATCTGCATATCAGACGCAGGCAGGCAGACAGCGTATATGCCGACTGCCCGATCTGCGGTGATAAGCGGGGCAAAATGAACATCAACTTCGCCAAGAACCTCTGGCGCTGCAACTACTGCAATGAGGGCGGCGGGATGCTGGCTCTCTACGGGAAGGTTTACGGGATCAGCAATTCCGAAGCCTACCGTGAGATCTGTGACACGCTGCAAAACGGCCTTACCGCACCGGAGTATACCGTAAAGGAATTGCCGGAAAAGGCGGCTGTCGAGCAGTCCGCTCTCGCCTCACCGCAGGAAATCCATCAGACGTTCTCCATGCTGCTGGAGTTGCTGACGCTCTCTCCGCAGCACCGCAAGCATCTTCAGGAGGTGCGCGGGCTGACCGATGAACAGATAGAACGGCTGGGGTACAAAAGTACCCCGCCCTTCTACCTGTGCCGGTCACTGACGGAGAAGCTGCGCAGCCGAGGCTGCAAGGTAGAGGGCGTGCCAGGCTTTTATGTAGGCAAGGATGATAAATGGACGGTCAACTTCAATTCCATCACGGCGGGGATCATCATTCCCGCCAGAGGGATCGACGGGATGATACGCGGCGCACAGATCCGGTTGGACACACCTATCCGAGATCAGGAGAGCGACCCCGACAAGAGCGGGACAAAGTACCTGTGGCTATCCTCCTCTTCCAAGAAGCGAGGGGTATCCTCCGGCAGTCCTGTTCATTTCGTGGGCGATCCGTTCGCGCGAGTTGTCTATGTGACGGAAGGACTGTTGAAAGCGGACGTGGCTCACTTTCTGATGGATCGTTCCTTTGCGGCCACGGCAGGCGCCAACAACGTCAATAAGCTGGATATGCTGTTTGCGCTGCTATCTGCCAACGGCACAGAGGTCATCATCGAGGCTGAGGATATGGACAAATACCATAACGCCGCTGTCAGCAAGGGCGCGTCGAAAATCTATCTCATGGCACGCAGTCATGGGTTGGAATGCCGACGCCTGACGTGGGACCCGAATTATAAAGGCATTGACGACTGGCAGCTTGCCATGC
>CAVHYW010000109.1:0-4157 GCA_963640475.1 bacterium
TGTACATAGTTGAAGATGGTGTCGTCGGCCATCGGCCCCTCTACGATGTCATAGTTATGGGGGATGCCGCTGCGGCAGGCCACGATGAAGTCCAGCCATTCATCGCTCATCTCAGGGAACCGCTTGACCGACAGCCCCGGCTGCTCTTCAAACCGGTAGACATTCACGATACCGCTGCCGAACCGTGTGGCCCAGCGGGTAGCCTGCGTCTCATATTCCGTGCAGTAGAAGCCCCAATAGAAGTCTTTATGGAACTTCTGAATGCGTATTTCCGGCTGCTCTACCGTCACTCGGCTGCCGTGATACAGTGTCCGCATGGTCTGCCTCCTTCCGTAGTTTTTTATATTATACCCGATTCCGCCCCGCCGCGCAACAGGGAAGTTGCGGTGATCTTCAATCCCCCGAAACACGGCGAATGAAATCCTCCATCTTGTCGGCACCTTCACGCTTCATGCGGTCAGTCACATGACCGTAGACATCCAGCGTGAAGGCGGCGGTGGCGTGCCCGAGGTTGCCCTGCACCGTCTTGATATCGATACCGGAGCTGATCGCGGCTACGGCGTAGCTGTGCCGCAGATCATGGTAACGGGCATCAGGGCGGCCGATGGCGGCCACCGCTTTCTTATAGTGGCGGTAGACTGTCGGCTTCGTCAGGTGATGCCCCAGTGCATCGGTGAATACCAGATTACTGTCCTCCCAGGCACAGCCTGCCATGAGACGTTGCTGTGTCTGCTCGGCTTTTCGGTGACGCAGGCGGGCGACCACCGTAGGGGACGCCACCAGTGTGCGGCTGCGGCTATTCTTGGTAGGAACTAGCTCATAGGCCGCAAGGCCCTTTTCCTGATGAAGTTGGAGCTGCTTGTTCACGGTGACAACGCCGTTGTCCAGATCTACACAGTCCCAGGTCAGCCCTAGCGCCTCGCCCTCCCTCAAGCCCAAGAACAATGTGGTCAGAAAGAGGTCTTCAAAGGGATGTCCTTGAATGACCCGGATGAAAGCGGCTACATCGTCCTCATCCAGAGGCTTGATCTCTGCTTTTTGACCGCGCGGCAGGGTACAGGCATCGGAGGGGTTGGTTCGGATATAGCCGTTGAGCACAGCCTGCTTCAGCGCTTGATGTAGTACTCCGTGGATGTTTTTGATGGTCTTTGCCGACAGGCCGGGCTTGTCGGGCTTATCCGATGCCAGTGCGTTATAAAAGGTCTGCACGGTGTGGGGCATAAGGGTTTCCATCCTGACCGCGCCCAGAGCGGGCTTGATATGTACCCGGATGTCACTTTCGTAAATCTGTTTCGTGCGCGGCTTGCAGGCACCCAGGTAGTTTCCTGCCCAGATGTCCAGCCACTCACCCAGCGTCATTTTGCACGGCTCCTGATAGGTGCCTCGGTTGACCTCCACAGCCAGTGCTTGCAGCTTTTCCCGCACCTCCTTTTGCGTCTTGCCGGTAACAGAGCGTTGTTTTTGCCGACCGGTTCCGGTATCGTAACCGGTCGTAATGCGTGCTTCCCAATATGTATAATCTTGACCGTTCCGTGTGACAGTCTTCTTCCGGATCGTGCCGCTGCCGTGGGCGGCCCGCTTGCTATTTGCCATGTTTATTCTCCTTCATCGATATGGTAAAGTGAAAGTGTGAGGGGGGATCCCCCCTCACCTCAGCTTGCCAGCTTCAGGTATTCCACCAAGGCATCTCGCGGGATTCTAATGTTCTTGCCGACCCGGACACTCCGAAGCTGACCAGAGCGGACGAGTTCGTAGGCCACATTGCGCCCGACCCGAAGTACCTGACCGGCTTCTAGCACAGTCAGTGCCAGCGGCAACTCATTGAAATTGGTGACGGTGCTGTAGTTTGTGATGTTATCGTTCATAATATTTCCTCCTAGTTTTTATCAAAGACAGTTTGTTCGTCCTATGTTCCAGCAGTGTTATGTTTTATGCGGCGTTTTTACTGGATACCCGGCGGATCTTCTGATTTTTGCCGGATCCGAAGGTGATAAACTCGGTACGGAATAGCTCTTTCACTGAGGGGGCGCGGATGGCTTCCTTATACTGGTTCTGTGTCAGGCCGGTTTGCTCCCGAAGCTGTGCCGGGGTGATTTCTTCGCCTTCCGGCACAGCCAGCAGGGCTTTCAGCAGCAGCGCCGTGTTAGCAGGGCTTCCCTTTCGCTGCCGCGCTGTGGAAACGGCCAGGTGACAGTCCTCCGGTAGAGTTGGACATTCATCCACCACACAGTCGGGAAAGTAGCCCCGAAGCAGCTCCAGCACCGGTCCCGGCGGCTGGGTGAGCCACAGCTCCACCGGGGTTGTATCCCCATGATGGCGGAGACGGGAGCGAAACGCCATCTGTACCAGATCATGGGCCAGGTAGTGATCCTGCATGTCCAGAACACAGGGCTGCCGCTCCAGCGCTTCAGTGGCGCAGGACAGCTCCTCCATGTGGGAGCCATCCGGGTCGATGGCCAGCGCCCGACTAAGGTAGACTCGTGGTTCCACACGTGGCATACCCAGACAGATGACCGCCGTGGCATCCCGAAACTCGTTGCTGCCGGCCACACCGCCGAAGTAGGGGAGACATGGGCCGCTCCCGTCGGGCATGGTCACCGTGTAGATCAGGCTTCGGCACTCCTCACCCAGCAGTTCAAGGAGCTGCTGGGTGAGGAACTTGTATGTGACCAGCAGTACGCGGCCATGCTTCTGGGCCACCTCCGGCAGCAGCTTTTGCAGCCACAGGGCTACCGCCTGTACTACTCCCTGCCGCCGCAGGCCGGTACGGGTCGTGCCGATCACGCCATCGCGCTGCACGTGGATGGTAAGCCTCTCATAGGATTCGGGCAGTTCAGTAGGCAGCAGGTCAATGTCCGGGTTCAGCGCCAACTCCGGCAGCAATCCGGCGGTTCCACTGAAGATGAAACTCCTCAGCGGCCCATCCGACCGGATCGTCTGTAAGGATGGCACGACCACCTCCAGATTCTTCCCGAAGTGGAAGAACTTGCCGGTCTCCTGAAGGAGGGCTTCGGTCATTCGGACTGCCGGACCGAACGGCGGCGCCTTGTACTTTGTCATCCAGTCCTGTGTTTCGCGGAGGGCAGAGCCTGTCATCCCCACATCGCTCAGCTCCTCCGGCGTGAGGATCGCCGCGTCCCGCTTCTCTCCGGAAAGCTGCCTATTCAGCCTATCAAAAGGTATGCGGATCGCGTGATTCCACGAGCCTTGCACCCTCCGCTTCAGATGCCTCATCTCCCGCGGTCTACTGTCCCGCAGGGCCAGCAGGTCGTTCTCGGCGGCGTTGATCGTCAGGGTACTGACCACTTCCTCGCGGACAAGGGCAGGACACTCGTCGATCAAAATCAGAGTGCGGCGGTGCTCCGTACCGTCGGCCTCGCACCAGCCGGTGAAAGGCGTCAGGTCGGGCAGATGCTGGGCAAGCCGAGCATGGAGAAGGATCAGAACCGGTGTTTCAGCAAGGTGCATCATGGCGTTCAAGAGCGGACAGACCGCCGCAGAGGGACAGTCCTTGCGGAGGCAGTCGGCGTAGGTCGCCGCCATGCCGGTCAGACATTTTCCTTGTTGCAGGTTGTAGTCATTGGTGGAGGAGATCAGGCGGGCCACGGCCGGTTCGCCCGGCTCAAGCCCACGGTTGCAAAGCTCCTCCAGCTCGTCTCCCTCCGACGTTTTCTCTACAACGACGATCACGCCGCCCAATCGCTTGGCAATGGGATTCGACAAGTCGCGGAACACCTCTCCGAACACCATCAACAGCGCCCGCATTACGGTGGATTTGCCGCCGCCCGGAACAAGTGGTATGGCAAATACACCCCGGTGGCTATCGTCCAACACCGTCTTCACGATAGCGGACAGGGCCTCCCGCTGGCCAGATAAGTATGTTGAGCCGCGCGTCAAAAAGTAATGATCCAGCGTTTTCATCACCCTGCCATGAAGGCGTTGAGGGTCATCCACAGCGCGAGGACACAGCTGGGTGAAATCCTCCACCCGAACTGCCCGATCAGCCGAAGCAGTGGGTGCGGTATCCGCCAGAGCCGTTGCAAATACAGGATTTTCCATCAAACTTCACCTCCGCTTTCTCCTTCGGGGGCAGTATCCTCCCCAGCGGTGGGGAGGATACTGCCGAACTGATCGCCGAACAGCGATGTGAGTTGATT
>CAVHYW010000110.1:0-4085 GCA_963640475.1 bacterium
ATAGCCGCCTCTGCAAGGGCTGTGTCCATCCCTGCAAGCAGAGCTTCCGGGCGGTGGTGGTGGACTGCCCCCATTACCAGTCCCAGCGGGTGAAAAAAGGCATGGATAAGGGTGGGAAACGGGCAAAATAGCCCTCCGTGGCGGCGTTTCCAGACCCCGCCCTTATGATTTCCCATCCGTTCCTTTTCCCGCCCTCCTGCGGCGGAAAAACGGCGGTTTTTGACACTTTTTACTCTGCGCCCAGAGCGAAAGCGGGGACGCGGCCTTCGGTGTATCCGTTGGCCGCGTCCCCGCTTCTTTTTTTGCTTATGTTTCGTCCTCTTGGGACTTGTCTGCTTCCGCCACGCCCTCGATCATCTCCGTCACCACGGTATTGAGCTGGGCGGCGTTCTGGGAGGTGATGACCGGCTCGCCGGTTTCTTCTTCCAGCGCCGTCCGTGCGATGCCGGCGACCTTTCCGCCTCTGCGGGCGACATCCATGCTTTGGGAAAAGCCCTCCGGCCGCTCCTTTTTGGAGATATCCTTGGTGGAGGTCTCCGCCAGCATGTTCAGGATGATCTCCGTGGTGCTCATGTTGTCCCGGAGGTTTTCCTTTTTGAGACCTTTCAGGTTTTTGTACTGCCGGGTGGTCATGCCAGACCAGGCCTTTGTAATCTCGTCGGTGAGGATGGCGTACTCCCGGCCCCGCTCCACGCCCCGCGCCTGCCATTCGGCGGTGAGCTCGTTGCGGACCCGGATGGAGAGGATCCGCTGGTGGATCCAGTCCGCGTCATACCCCTTCTTCTGGTAGGTCTCCAGCGCCCGGTCGATGGCCTGCTCCGGGTCGATGGTCTCCTCGATGCGCTCCCGGCCGACCTGGGCGAGCCATTGCCGGAACGGCTCCGCCTTGGGCGACGGGATGGACTGGATGATGCGCAGGAGCTGTTCTGCCGTAGCCGCCAGCACTTTGCGCTTCTTACCCGTTGTCCCCGTCATTTCTACCTGGGGACAATTTGTCCCCAGGTAGGCGGCAAGCAGTTCGTCGCGCTTGCGCATCTTTTTCAGATAATCCGTGGGATTGGGGCTGTCCGTCAGGACGGCGATCACATCCACCACGGAGAAATACCATTCCTCCCGTTCCTCGTCCCAGGCGGTGCGGATCTTCCTATCTTCAAAAAGCTGGATGGCGTTGTTTTCGTCCATGGGCTTTTTCCTCCTTCGATGGGCTGTCCCCATTTTACCATGAAATGATGAATTTTTCTATCAGGGAACGCGATCTTTGCGGCAGCAGCAGTCGCAGGCGCTGTGGGACTGTGGGCAAACGGCCAAACCGGGCGGCGCTGTGGGAAAGTCGTTTGCCGTCCTGTGGGAAAGGCCTGTCCTTTTCCAGCAGGCGGTGAATGGCTTTTCCATCGGCAAAGCGGCCGTTTTCCACATTTCCATAGCGCGGGTCTCAGTCCTCCGTGATGACAGTACAGCTTCCCGCCGTCAGCAGGCGGTATATGGTCAGGGGCACATACCACGCCGCCACCAGCAGCCGCCACACAAGGACACAGCCGCCTAAGAGTCCGGCCAGGACAAAGTTCAGCGCGAACAGGGCGATCCCTCCGCCCAGGGAGCCGCCGCCCGGCAGGATCCAGAGCCGCAGCCGCCAGAGCCCGAAGGGTAGCCCGCAGAGGATCCAGAGCCGGAGACAGTCCAGCTCCCCGTCCTTTACGCAGGCGGACCGGAAGATGCAGTACAGCAGCGCGGCCGACGCCACCGGCAGGATGGTCTTGTGGAAAAAGTCCCTGATCGCTTCGCCTCTTGTCATGGGGGATCGCCTCCTTCAAGATCGTCTGTACCCTCATTATATCTGACGTTTCGGCAAAAGCCCAGGGGAAAACGCGGATCGCGGCAAAAAAGCCTGTCCGCGCGGGTCATTCCAGCTCCATATCCTTCTGCCGCCGCGGCTCCTGCCGGGGCGGGGACAGGAACTCCTCCACGTTCCGGCGCACGGCGGCGTAGTCCCGCTCCTCCCGCCGTGCCTTCTCCAGCTCGGCTTTCAGCGCCGCCCTTTTGGCGGTGAGCCCGTCCATCTCCGTCTGCATCCGCTCCGCGGACGGCAGGGGCACGGCGCCCAGGCGCCTGCACTCCCTGGCGGCGGCCTCGAACAGGATGATCTCGCTCTCATAGCCCCGCAGGAACTTCTCCTTGTCCTTCGACGCCTGATAGCGGTCATAGATGGGCTTGAGCCGGCGGTAGGCGGCGACGTGCTTCTGTTTCAGCGTCAGCGCCTCGATCCGCGCCCCGGTCTCCCGCAGCTCCGCTTTCAGCCGGGCGGCGGAGGCGGACGCCGCCTCGCAGCGCTCCGTCAGCTCCTCCATGCTGCCGACGCCGTGCTCTGTCAGGAAGTTGGTGGTCTCGGCGATGCGTTTCAGATTCTCGATGGTTGCCCAATGGCGGTAGCCCGCGCTCTGCTGGGCCTTGATGTTGTTCTGGATATCTATGAGCAGGCTGAGCTTTCCGCTCCGCTGTTTTATCTGGCGGGAGGGTCTGGCGCGTCCGGCCAGCCGGGCGGTCAGGGCGTCCTCGGCGTAGTCCGCGCCCAAGGTTTTCAAACGGGTGAACCGCTCCTGTCCCGGCGCTCTGGCGGAAATGTACTTGCCCCGCTTGAGCTCGTAGCCCTCCCGCCGCAGCCGTACCAGCAGCTCCTCTAAATCATGGCAGCCGGGCAGCAGCCGGTCGATGGCGGCGCGCAGCTTCGCCTTGTAGCTGACGCCGGTCCGCTCCGCCTGATGCTCGATATAGCTCTTGCCCTTGTCCTGGCCGGGGACGACGACGGACAGGTCGTGCTCCCTGCAGATCCGGTCTGAGGTACGGCGGATGAAGTGATAGCTGCGCTTGTTGGAATGGTAGTGCTTATGATCCGCAAAGCTGACGGCGTTGAAGATCAGGTGGTTATGGACGTGATCCCGGTCTGTGTGGGTGGTCAGGACGAACTCGTATTTCCCGCCCAGGATCTCCCTTGCCAGCTCCATGCCGATCTCATGGGCCTGCTCCGGCGTGACCTCGCCGGGGGCGAAGGACTGGATCAGGTGGCGGCCCAGGTGCGTTCCCTTGTCGATGGCGTGGCGGCGGGTCCATGCAAATTCGATATCCGCCGTTTCGGCGGCGCAGCCGTAGGCGGAGACCAGCAGCCGCCCGTCCGTCTTGGCGGGGTCGCAGATATAGTCTATCGCCGCTTTCAGCGTTGACTTGACAGGATGCGTCTTTGTAACCGCCATATCTCCTCCAGCCTCTCCCGGATCTCCCGCATATCCTCCCGGTACGCGCCGCCGCCTGAATTGACGCGCTTTGCGATCTGGTTGATGTTCCGCCCGATGGCGGACAGGGCGGCGTTCATCTCCCGGATGTCCGTGGTGTCAAGCTGGATGATATAGCCGTCTATCGCCATCTTGCGCAGGTACGCGCCGTACCGCCGTGTGGGGAGCCGGGCCATCTTTTCGTCGATGAGCCGCTTTTCCTCCTCCGTGACATAGAACTTCATCTGAATGTTCCGCTTTCGGTTCGCCATGGGCAGCCTCCGTTTCTCATAAGGGTCTGGGACTATCTCAACAAGCCGTTTTGACTGTTCGGGCAGGGGACCTGAACAGCGCAAAACTCGCAAGCGGGTACTCGCTTGCTGTGCTTGCTATCCGCTCTCTCCCTTCGTATTTCTCCCTCTGCCCATACTACAATCCCAATGGGGCGTTTTGGCCAGCTTCGGAGAAAAAAGTTTGGGGCAGAACGAAAAACCGCCATTTATGAACACGCTGTTCAGAAAAAAGATACAGGGGATTTACACGAAAGGGCTTGAATTAAAGCCCGTTCTCTGCTAAACTTATTGTATCTAACCATACCCACCGCGCGGGGCGCGGCAGGCGTCCGGTTTTCGGGGCGCGGCGCGGCGGCGGAGTGCCCGAAAAACAGGGTACGGCCAACGCCCCGTATGTCCACTTTTCAGGGACGTCTGAAAGGAAGCGAAAAGCCCGCAAGCCCTTGATATTTCAGCAAAAAGGGGGTTGACAACGTGAAATATTTCCCCATAATTAGACAGACAGACAGACAGACAGACAGACAGACAG
>CAVHYW010000111.1:0-3932 GCA_963640475.1 bacterium
GGGCGTCGGAGATCGAAGCCTTTCCCATTGAGGTGACAAAGCTGCGTTTCCCCGATATGCTCCATGTGGGCGACATCACAAAGCTGAATGGTGCGGAGCTGCCGCCTGTGGACATTATCTGCGGGGGCAGCCCGTGCCAGGATCTGTCTGTTGCCGGCGCAAGGGCAGGCCTTGCGGGGGCGCGTTCCGGCCTTTTTATGGAGCAGATGCGCATCGTGCGCGAAATGCGGTTGGCAGAGAAAGCCCGTGGCCGGGAGAGCGTCAACATACGGCCGCGCTGGATGTGTTGGGAGAATGTGCCGGGTGCCTTTTCGAGCGGAACCCCGAAGTACGAGGATTTTCGGATCGTGCTGGAGGAGATCGTGCGGATCTGCTTTCCCAATGAGCTTATCCCAAGCCCCTATCCTTACGCATGGCCCGACGCCGGTGAGCTCACGGCGGGCGGTGCGTTTTCTCTTGCATGGCGCTGTCTGGATGCTCAATTTTGGGGCGTCGCACAGCGTCGCAAGCGCATTTTTCTCCTTGCTGACTTCGCCGGGCCGCTTGCGCCGCAGCTATTATTTGATGTATTTGACGAAACGGAAAACCGCGGGAAGGAGGTCACATAGATGTACCGATTCGATGCAAACGGGCAGCTGACGATGCTTGAATTGGAAGCAGCCGAAGGGACCGGGGCTCCGCCCAAGCGCAGACCGGGCAGGCCGGACTCCGAACTGGTTTCGATCCCGTATTTCCACTTGGATCTGGTATCCGGTTCTGTCGACCTCTTCGGGCAGCGTCACTGGGATCTCCGATCTCCATGGCGCAAAGTTAAACGCCCCCTCAATACCGGGGCTGCGCCCCGTTGTCCGATCCGAGTCCCGCTCTCCGGTATACTGGAGGCAAACCCGGCGCATAAGTATTATCTGTCGAAAGTCGCCTGCATTGGCATCCTGCGCCGGGCCCTTGAGCGCGGCAAGGAGCTGCCGAAGAAGCTGGAGCGTGCCCTAAAGATCCAGGCGGGGCTCATGCGGCCGGACGGACAGCCCACAGGATTAGAAGCGTACCACATCAACCAGCGGGACGAGGGCATCGACCTGCACGGCGTGTCCGGCGCATTGTTGGCAACGACGAATATGCAGATGCAGACCTTCGTGACGCAGCCGGATGAAGCTGCGGAGGGCTTTGATGGCTACAACGGTGATTTGACCGGCGATGTAGCGGCCACACTCGGCGTCAACTGCGGGATGTCCACCGGCAGGAATGGCGTCATGGCCTTTGCCGCCAATCAGCGGGACGAGGTGCGCGACCTCCATGATGTAGCTGGTGCGCTGGGCGCACAGCCGGGAATGAAACAGCAGACCTTCATCGCTGCCGCTTTTTCAGCGGGTCAGGGCAGCAAAGCAGGAGGTGTTGGCTATCAGGAGGAGTGTTCTCCTACGCTGAAAGCGGCGGAAAGCGGCACGAACATGGTGCCGTCTGTTTTATGCCTTAATGACCAGGGCGGCAGCGTGATGAATTGCTCTGAAAATGTATCCGGCACGCTGCGGGCGCAGGAGCATGGGCACCAACCTCTCGTATATGAAAACCACGGCGTTGACAGCCGCTACACAGGGCCACATAAGGTCGCGCCGACCATGTCCGCACGATACGGCACGGGCGGCAACAATGTGCCGCTGGTTGAGCAGGAGGCAGATGCCATCTGCATTGCAGGCAATACAGTCGACCGGCAGCCGCAGAACGGCGGCAACGGTCTTGGCTGTCAGGACGAGCTGGCGTATACGCTGACTGCCACAGATCGGCACTGCATTTATGCCCGTCAGCGGGTGGATGCGTTTAAGGACGGCGAGGTGGTCAGTACCCAAAGTGCCCGCCAGCATAAGGACGCCACCGACCTTGTCGTGGATGTGGCAGGACTTGACTGCCGCAATGCTGCCGAGAACGGGGATTTATGCGGGACTCTCCAGAAAGGAACTTCCGGCAGTTCCCTCAACTCCATTCATCCGATCCGCAACGGACTGCTTATCCGTCGTCTTACTCCGCTGGAGTGTGAAAGACTGCAGGGCTTCCCGGACGGCTGGACGGATATACCCGGTGCTTCGGACAGTGCCCGTTATAAAGCGTTGGGCAACAGTGTGGCGATACCCTGCGTGGAGTTTATCATGTCGCGCATCGCTGCCGCGCTTTTATGAAGCACAGCGTTGACAACAGGGGTTAAGTCGGGGTATAATATCCCTGAAAGACGAGGTGACAGACATGGATAACAGGGAGCAGCTAAGGCGCATCACGGAACTGACCGAGCAGATCGCCGGACTGCCGAAGGGGTATCTTTCCAAAAAAACCATCGGCGGAAAGGTCTATTACTATCACCAGTGGTCGGAAAACGGCGTCAAGCAGAGCCGCTATCTGCACGACAGTGAGATCGCGCCGCTGGCAGATAAAATCGAAAAGCGCAAGGAACTGCAGGCGCAGCTGCGCATGCTGAAATCACAGAAAAGCAGACGAAATGAGGCGACAGGTATGAAATGCACCTTTATGCATAAACGAACCCCCGTGGCAGAGCTCGAGCTGGACGATGTGACTGGCTTTATACAAAAAATTGGCAGTGTCTACGCACCGGAGCATCTGCCTATCGGCATCCCTGTGCGAAACGAGATCGCCGACCGTGCGGCGTTTAACGACTGGTGGCGGGATCGCTCTATTCCGGCAAGCCGCAGCGGTGTGCGGGAAGCACTGGAATCGTTGGGGGTGGCAGACACCAAAATGCTGCTCGTCCGCTGCTACGGGCTGAGCCTCTCGGATCAGTACTGGATCTGTCCGGAAGGCGCGGAGCTTCGGTGGGAGGACATCAACTTTTTCCAAAATGATTTCTCGGAGGACATCGGAGATGTGCTGTTCGGAGAAAGAAAGAAGAAGGACGCACTCAATTTCAGCTCCCCCGACAGCACGTCGGACGGCAATCTGAAAAAGCGGTGGAAGATCATCGATGGGAAGCGATGCCTGATCAAGGGCGGCAGCAATCCGTTCCGGCAGCAGCCGTTCAACGAGGTGATCGCCTCCGGCATCATGGAGCGGCTCGGCATTCCTCATGTATCGTATACAGTCATCTGGAGCAAGGATGCACCCTACTCGGTCTGTGAGGATTTTGTTACGGAGAATACGGAGTTGATCCCGGCGTGGAGGCTGCTGCAGGCGAAAAAGCAGAAGAACAGCACCTCCCGATACCGGCATCTATTGGAGTGCTGCGAGCTGCTCGGCATCGGGAACATTACGCCGTTTTTAGACCGGATGCTGGTGCTGGACTATATCATCGCAAACGAGGATCGCCACTTCAATAACTTTGGGGCACTGCGAAACGCGGAAACGCTGGAATGGCTCGGTATGGCTCCGATCTATGACAGCGGCTCCTCCCTTGGCTATGATAAGATGCCCGGTCAGATGCGCTCGGAAAAGGATGTGGTCTGCAAGCCCTTCAAAAACCACCACGCCGAGCAGCTGAAGCTGGTGACCGATTTTGATTGGATCGACTTTGATCGCCTCTCCGATGTAGACGAGCTGATCTCCAGCGTACTGTCTTGCGAGGAAGCTGCCGACTATATCGATGAGAGACGTATCCATGCGATCACGGAAAGCGTGCAGCGCCGGATCGGTCATCTGCAGGAGCTTGCGATGACGCAGACGCCACGGCAGCTCGATACCACCGAGGACGATGTCCGAGAAGAAGTTGCCGCGGATTACGCGCCGAAAATGGAACTGTAATGCAAATACAGCGTAAGAGCAATGGATCAGCCGCTTTGCGAATCGCAGGGCGGCTGATCCTTTCATTCCCTTGCCTGTTGGCTGCGGACGGCATAGCCGCTTTGGTGGTATCGCTTCTGTTTTGCCATGCTTCTTCGTTAGACTTGGTGAATAGCTTTCCACGCCTTCTTCCGGTATGCTTTGCTTGCAAAATC
>CAVHYW010000112.1:0-3907 GCA_963640475.1 bacterium
ATGCAGGCTGCCTGCACGGAGCTGAAAACAAACATCAATGCACCGAGGGATCTCTGACGAGATCCCTCGGCTGTCTTTTAACTCGTGCGGTTATTGAGCACTTACGAAAATACCTTAATGCACTTATAATTGCAGATTCCTTTTCCGGCGGGCACTGTGGAGCTTTCGTGTTCGCTTTCTTTGACAGATTATAATTCTGCCCCACAGCTAGCCCACACTTCCGCTTGATCTGGGAGATATATAGGCTGGACACCTTCAGACCATGTTTTTCCAGCACATAGGCTTTGATCTCATCATAGGTTGCTTTGCTCTCAGCCGAAGTCAAATCCAGCTCGTCCATATCTACTTCAATCTCGATATGTTCCTTACTTTGGAGTTTGGACAATAAACACACCGTCTCGACATGTGCCGTTCGCGGGAACAGATCCACCGCCGCGGCCCGGACGGCGGTATAGCCGTGCTGGGCGAAGCGCTTCACATCCCGGCCCAGCGTGGCCGGGTCGCAGGAGACGTAGACGATGCGTCTGGGCGACATAGCGGCCGCCGCGTCCACCACCTCCGGGGCAAGGCCCTTACGGGGCGGGTCGACGCAGATCACATCGGGCCGCAGACCGCGACGGGCCAGCTCCGCCGCCGTCTCTCTGGCGTCGCCGCAGAAGAATTCCACGTTCTCCACGCCGTTGGCCTTGGCGTTCTGCCATGCGTCGTCGATGGCCTCCGGCACGATCTCCGCACCGATGGCCTGCTTGCAGTGCCGGGCCATGCACAGGGTGATGGTGCCCGCGCCGCAATAGAGGTCCAGCACCGTCTCCTCCCCCGTCAGGGCAGCGAACTCCACCGCCTTGCGGTACAGCACCTCCGCCTGCGCCCGGTTCACCTGATAGAAGGACGGCACGCTGAGCCGGAAGGTCAGGCCCCACAGGGTATCCCGCAGGGTGTTCTCTCCCCAGAGGGTACGGTAGCTGTCGCCCAGTATCACATTGCCCTTTTTGCGGTTCACGCCCCACACGACGCCCACCGCATTGGGAACGACCTGCCGCAGCAGCGTCACCAGTTCCGGCTCATGAGGGGCACGCTCGCCGTTGCCCAGCAGGCAGATCAGGCTCTCCCCCGCCCCGTTGGTACGGACATACAGATGCCGCAGCAGGCCCCGGCCCGTTTTCTCGTCATAGCAGGGCACCCGGAACTGCCGGATGTACTGCCGCACCGCCTGCGCCACCGCGTCGGCCTCCGGCTGCTGGATCAGGCACTGCTCCACACCGATGACCTCGTGGCTGCGGGCACGGTAGAACCCCACCGTGCCGTTAGGAGCCACAGGATACTGGCTCTTATTGCGGTAATGGGCCGTGTCCGCCGCGCCCAGAATTTCCTCCACCTGTACATCGCTGCCGCCGAGACGAGTCAGAGCGTCCTGCACACGCTGCCGCTTGGCGGACAGCTCCTCGGCGTAGTCCATATGCCGGAAGTCGCAGCCGCCGCACTTGCCGTAATAGGGACAGTCCGGCTCCTGCCGGTGTCCGGAGGGCGTGTGGATGGCGGTCACCTTGCCGAAGGCGGCGTGCTTGAGCACCTTCATGATAAGGATGTCGCAGTCCTCGCCCCGGATAGCCCGGTGGACGAACACCACCTGCCCGTTGACGCGGGCGATGCCCAATCCCTCGGAAGAGTAACCCTCGATGACCGCCCGGACGGCCTGATTTTTTTGCAGCGTTTCCATGTGACCTCTTTCTCAAAAATAGGGGAAGCCACCGGCTTCCCCTATTTTCATGTTGCGTTAAAACTCGAACTTCTCCGTGATCTTGCGGATGGCCTCGGCCATCGCGCCAAGGGTCTTGTTGTCCCGGCCCTTGCTGCGGCGTACCAGCGCCTGCAAAGCGTCCATGGCCTGCAGAAGCTTCTGATAGACCACACCGGCCCGGCTGCCCTGACCGTCGAAGGCGGTCTTCTTGCGCTCCGGCAGGAAGCCCTTGGCCAGCTGGGTGCAGGTGATCAGGTCGTACTCCTCCGTATACTGGGGCGCGTGGGCGTTGAAGCCCATGGCGCTGACGGTCTCGGCAAACAGGGGCGCTACCTCCCGGTCGCCGTGGACGATAAACACATGCTGGGGCTTGGGCTCCTTGAAGTGAGAGATCCAGTCCAGCAGATGATCCCGGTCAGCGTGGGAGCTGAGACCTTGGAAATTCACGATCTTGGCCCGGACGGCCACGTCCTCGCCGAACAGCTTCACGCTGGCGGCGCCGTCCAGCAGGGTACGGCCCAGCGTACCGGGGGACTGGAAGCCCACGAACACCACGGCGCTGTCGGCACGCCACAGGTTATATTTCAAGTGATGGCGGATACGGCCCGCGTCGCACATGCCGCTGGCGGAGATGATGACCTTGGGGGTATGGTCCATATTCAGCAGCTTGGACTCCTCCACCGACTCCGTCAGGTGCAGGCCGGGGAAGTTGAACATATGGGTGCCGTCCTGCACCAGCGCCAGCGCCTCCTCGTCCAGATAGCCCCGGAGATCGCCGCAGAAGATGCCGGTGGCGGACTTAGCCAGCGGCGAGTCCACATACACAGGGAAGTCCTGCACGGAGGTCACTAGATGGCGATCCTTGATCTCCCGGATGAAGTACAGCAGCTCCTGGGTGCGGCCCACGGCGAAGGATGGGATCACCACATTGCCGCCCCGGCCCAGCGTCTCGTCAATGATCTGGGCCAGATCGTCGGTATAGCTCCACACCTCGGTGTGGTTGCGGTTGCCGTAGGTGCTCTCCATCACCACATAGTCCGCGCCGCCGAAGAACTGGGGATCCCGGATGATGGGCTGATCCACGTTGCCGATATCGCCGGAGAACACGATGTTCCGCTTCTCGCCGCCCTCGGTCAGCTCCATGAGAATGGAGGCGCTGCCCAGCAGGTGGCCCGCGTCGATGAAGGTGGCCTTCACGCCCTCGCACACGTCCACGGTCTGGTTATATTCGCAGGTCTGCAAAAATTCCGGCACCCGCATGGCGTCCGCCACGGTATACAGCGGCTCCACATCGGGGCGGCCCGCACGCTGGTTCTTGCGGTTCTGATACTCGGCGTCGCTCTCCTGAATGTGGGCGGAGTCCGCCAGCATGATATTCAGCAGATTGGCCGTCAGCCGGGTGGTGATGATCTTCCCCTGAAAGCCGTTCTTGATCAGCATGGGGATACGGCCGGAGTGGTCGATATGGGCGTGGGTCACCAGCACCGCGTCGATGCTGCCGGGATGGAAGGGCAGCGTGGCGTTGTCCACCTCGTCCCGTCCCTGCTGCAGGCCACAGTCGATCAGAATATGCTTTCCGTTTACCTCCAGACAATGGCAGCTGCCGGTGACGCACTGGTCAGCGCCGAAAAAGCTCAGCTTCATGGCGTTCATCCTTTCCAAAAAGTTCACAGTTTCGTTTCACATTTCTGCTATGATAGGTTTATAGTATTGTACCACTCTTTTCCGCCGTAAGCAAGCCGGAACTTGCCATAGCCTATGGTTCGTCAAATTTCCTTTGCATATACAGTATAAGTGTGGTATACTGATATTTGTATCATTATGCGATAAGCGAATTCTTTTCACAGAAAGGATCAAAATACATGGGACTGATCACCAAAATTTTCGGAACCTATTCCGAGCGTGAGCTGAAATCCATCTGGCCCATCGTCCACAAGATCGAGGGCATGGAGGAGGAATACAAGGCGCTGACCGACGCCCAGCTTCAGGCCAAGACGCCGGAGTTCAAGGAGCGTCTTGCCAACGGTGAAACGTTGGACGACATCCTGCCGGAGGCCTTCGCCACCGTCCGTGAAGCGGCGGACCGCGTACTGGGCCTGCGTCCGTACCCGGTACAGCTGGTGGGCGGCATCGTGCTGCATCAGGGCCGCATCGCCGAGATGAAGACCG
>CAVHYW010000113.1:0-3849 GCA_963640475.1 bacterium
ATTTACAAAGTACACGCCCTCGCTTTTGCGGAACTCTCCACAACCGCGGAACAGTTGATATATTACCACTGTATTCATAAAATGTCAACATCTTTTTTCAAATTTTCAAAACTTTTTTCTGAATCCCTCAAAAGCAGTTTGGGATGACATTTCCATGCGGCTGTGCTATACTATATAAATAGGTAACACACAGGAGGACGGCACCGTGGAAATTCAGGAAATGCGCGCTACATTCGGAAAATTGCAGGACAGGACGCTGACCTTGCGGCCGGGCCTGAACTGCATCTACGCCCCCAACGAATCCGGAAAGTCCACATGGAGCCATTTCCTGCGGATCATGCTGTACGGCCTGAGCACCCGTGACCGGGGCGCACTGGCCGACAAGAACCGCTTTGCGCCGTGGAGCGGCGCGGCCATGCGAGGCCAGATGGACGTTGCGGACAGTGACGGCACGCGCCTGACGCTGTCCCGCGATACCCGCCGGGCCACCGCGCCTATGGGCCACTTCACCTGCACCTACACCGGCACCGCCGACGCCGTGCCGAGCATCGACGGCCAGAACGCCGGAGAGATGCTGCTGGGTGTCCCCCGCGAGGTGTTTGAGCGCAGCGCGTTCATTCGCCAAAGCGCGCTGGCAGTGGACAGCGACGCGGAGCTGGAGCGGCGGATCGCTGCCCTTATCACCACCGGCGAGGAGGGCGCGTCCTATACGGAGGTGCGGGATCGGCTGAAAAAGCAGCTGAACCGCCGCCGGAGCAACCGCACCACCGGACAGATCCCGGCGCTGGAGCGGGAGATCGCCGAGCTGGAGGGCCAGCTGGCCCAGATGGGCAGCCTGTCTCAACAGGCGGACGCGGCACAGCGGCAATTGAGCGACCTGGCCCGCCAGCAGCAGGAGTTGCAGACCCAGCAGGCGCTATGGCAGCAATTGCAGCGGCAGGAAGCCGCGAAGAAATACGCCGAAGCCCGCGATGCCGCGCAGACGGCGGCACAGCGGGTGGAATGGCTGACAGAAACCGCCGGTGCACTGCCGGAGGAAGCGGAGCTGGCCCGTATGGAGGGGCAGTGCGCCGCTTTGCAAGAGAGCGAAGCGCCGCTGCGGCAGGCGCAGGCAACCGCCCAGACGGCGCGGGCGGCATACGACGACGCGGCAGCCCACTGCGCCGCACACCCGCTGTACCCCGCTGACGAATCGGCCTGTCAGGCATGGCTGGACGCCATCACCGCGCCCGCCACGCCCTCGCCGCTGCTGCTGATCGTGGGTATCCTGCTGATCGTGGGCGGTGGGGTGTGCGCCGCACTGCTCAAGCTATACTTTATTATTTTCGCCCTGTGCGGCGTTGGACTTGCCGTCATCGGGTTGGCACAGCGCAAACGCGCCGTCGCCGCGCAGGCGAAAGCCGCCGCCGACCGGGCCGCGCTGGAAGCCCAGATAACGGAGTATCTGCCCCTGCGGCAGCAGCTTGAGGCAGCGGACGACGCGGCTCAACAGTCCGCCGCCGCGGCGGAGGGTCTGGCCCAGATACAGCAACAGCAGCTGTTGACGCTGTTGTCGCTCTTACAGCCCTACGCACCCGCTGCCGCCGATCTTGGTGGCGCACGGATGGCCCTGACGCAGCTGCGGCGGCAGAAGGACGCGCTAACCGCCGCCCAACAGACCGCCCGCGACGCGGCGCTGCGACGCGATCTGCTGCGGGAGCATTTACCGGAGGGGCCGCTGCCGGACGCAGAGACGCCCCTGCCCCAGCCCACGGTGTCGCTGGAGCATGTCACAGCTCGACTGCCGCAGGTCGCCCTGCTGCTGCAAAACGCCCGGTCACAGCTGGACACCCTGACGGGGCAGCTGCGGTCGCTGGGCAGTGCCGACGACGTAAAGGCACAATTGGCCCAGCGGCAGCAGGAGCTGGCGCAGCTGTTGGAGGAATACGACGCCGTGGCGCTGGCTATGGAGGTGCTGGACGAAGCCAATACCACGCTGCAAAACCGGTTCTCCCCGGCACTGGGCGCGCGGGCGGCGGAGATCTTCGCCAAGATCACCGGTGGCCGGTATCAGAAGGTGCTGCTGAGCCGGGACTTCTCGCTGGAGACCGACAGCGAGGGCGCACAGCGCAGCGTGCAGCTGCTGAGTCAGGGCGCCTCCGACCAGCTGTATCTGGCGGTGCGGCTGGCTATCTGCGACATGGTGCTGCCGGAGGAAAAGCATGTGCCGCTGATCCTGGACGATGCGCTGTTGAGCTTCGACGACGAGCGGCTCCACGCGGCGCTGGACTATCTGCTGGAGGAGAGCGAGCACCGTCAGATCCTGCTGTTCACCTGCCAGAAGCGGGAGGGCGCGTATCTGGACGGGCGGGAAAATGTGACGCTGCTGACGATATAGGCTTGCAAGCGGCGGCGTTTGGTGTTATACATTATAATATAATAATATGTACACAAGGAGGCAACACTATGGCACAGTTTGATTGTCTGCGCTGCGGTACGGCCATGCGCTTTGTAGGACAGGAAAAATTGCAGCTGGGCCAAACCAGCTGGCTGCTGGGCGACTGGCCCAATCTGGTCGCCGGGGCGCTGAAGGTGTCCATCATGGCGTGTCCCCACTGCGGAAAGTTGGAGTTTTTCTCCGGCGGCAGCGTGACACCCACAGTGGACGTAGGCGACAGCGACCTGCCCCAGCGCACCTGTCCCGTGTGCGGCACCCGCCACGATTTCGACTATCCCAAGTGCCCCCTGTGCGGCTATACCTACGGGCCGCAGGATGAATTTTAAGACAACGCAGGCGCACTAACGAAAGGATGAACGTCAGTGCCTTCAAGAAAAAAGTCAGCACAGAAACAGCGGATACGGGAATTTTTCAGTTACCTGCTGTGGCTGGTATTGGGCGGAGTGTTTTTCTTTATGGGGCTGACACAGCCAACATATACAGAAGCAAACACCACGGAAGTCTATGCCGTGTCCAAGGAAGCGCTGATGTCCAGTCAAGAGCGCAGATTATATCCCATTCCGTTGTTGATATGCGCGGACGGAACGGAATACACCTTTGGCTTTTCGTGCTACAAAAAGCTTCCTTCCGATTTCAACAGCACGCCTCATTCGATCCGCATCTGTGTCTATACCGGCTATAACTGGCGGCCTTGGGATACGACACCGGAAATTGCAGAGCTGGAAGCTGACGGCGAAATATGCTTTTCGCTGCGGGATTCTAACAGGGAACGGATGACCAGCAGGGTAATTTTCATTTCGGTCGGCGCGGTATTTGCCAGTCTCTTCCTGCTTTGCGCTGCGTGCGACATCTCCCTGTCTCCAGCCGTACAGGAGTATTTCAGGAAAAAGAAACGAAGAGCGCGGCAGAAGCAGCGTTTACAAAACACAACGAGCGGCGGCCAGCCAGCCGTCCGCATGACGAATACAACCAGTGATAAAAAGGAGAAGCAACAATGAGCGACTGTACCCATGATTGCAGCACCTGCGGCGAAAGCTGCGGCGAGCGCAAGGAAGGCAACGTATTTGAGAAGAAGCCCCTGCGGCCCGGCTGCCGCGTCGGCAAGGTCTACGGCATCGTGTCCGGCAAGGGCGGCGTAGGCAAGTCTATGGTCACCAGCCAGCTGGCGGTGGCCACGCGGCGGGAGGGCTATAATGTGGCCATTCTGGACGCGGACATCACCGGCCCCTCCATCCCCCGCGCCTTCGGCATCCATCACCGGGCTGGGGCCGTAGGCGACGCCATCATCCCCGTGGAGAGCCGTACCGGCATCCAGCTGATGAGCGTGAACCTGCTGCTGGAGCATGAGACCGACCCCGTCATCTGGCGCGGCCCCGTCATCGGCGGCGTGGTGCAGCAGTTCTGGGGCGACG
>CAVHYW010000114.1:0-3675 GCA_963640475.1 bacterium
CCCCGGCGTGCTACGAGGTGTTGCAGCCATCTGCGCCGAAAGAAAGGATGACAGCCTTGGAAAACAAATGCGCGATCAAAATGGAGAATATCACCAAGCGCTTTGGTTCCGTGGTGGCCAATAACGCCATCAACATGGAACTGCGCGAGGGTGAGATCCTGTCTCTGCTGGGTGAAAACGGCAGCGGCAAGACCACTCTGATGAATATGCTCTCCGGTATCTATTTCCCTGACGAGGGACAAATCTACATCCACGACAAGCCCGTCACCATCGCGTCTCCCAAGGATGCATTTGATCTGGGCATCGGCATGATCCACCAGCACTTCAAGCTGGTCGATCTGTTCACCGCCACCGAGAATATCATTCTGGGTCTGGAGGGCAAGCTGGATCTGAACAACGCCCGTAAAAAGGTGCAGGACATCTGCGACAGATACGGCTTTGACATCGACCCCGACATGAAGATCTACGACATGTCCGTTTCCCAGAAGCAGACTGTCGAGATCGTGAAGGTGCTGTACCGCGGCGCGGATATCCTGATCCTGGACGAGCCCACCGCCGTGCTGACCCCGCAGGAGACCGACAAGCTGTTCACCGTCATGCGCAACATGAAGGCCGACGGCAAGTCCCTGATCATCATCACCCATAAGCTGCACGAGGTGCTGGATGTGTCCGACCGCGTGGCCGTGCTCCGCAAGGGCGAGTATATCGGCGACGTGATGACCAAGGACGCCGACCAGCAGTCTCTGACCGATATGATGGTGGGCCACAGCGTCACCCTGAATATTGACCGTCCCATGCCCGTCAATGTCACGCCCCGCCTGAAGCTGGAGGGCCTGACCGTATTCGATGAGCTGGGTGTCAAGCGTCTGGACGACGTCAGCTTCACCATCAACGCCGGTGAAGTGCTGGGCGTGGCAGGCGTGGCAGGCTCCGGCCAGCGTGAGCTGCTGGAGTCCATCGCGGGGCTCTATCCCATCTCCTCCGGTTCCGTCACCTTCTTCCCTCCTGAGAGCGACAAGCCCCAGGAGCTGGCCGGTAAGGACCCCATGGATATCCGCAAGGCCGGTATCGCCATGAGCTTCGTCCCCGAGGACCGTCTGGGCATGGGTCTGGTTGGCTCCATGGGCATGACCGGCAACATGATGCTGCGCTCCTGGCGCAAGGGCAAGGGCGTGTTCCTGAACCGCAAGGATCCCGAGGCGCTGGCACAGCGCATCTGGCAGGAGCTGGAGGTCGTCACCCCCAGCACCAGCTTCCCCGTCCGCCGTATGTCCGGCGGTAACGTGCAGAAGGTGCTGGTGGGCCGCGAGATCGCCCAGCAGCCCTCCGTGCTGATGACCGCCTACGCTGTCCGCGGTCTGGATATCAATACATCCTATACCATTTACAATCTGCTGACCGAGCAGAAAATGAAGGGCGTGGCCGTCGTTTACGTCGGCGAGGATCTGGACGTGCTGCTGGAGCTGTGTGACCGGATCGTGGTGCTCTGCGGCGGACAGGTGTCCGGCGTGGTGGACGCCCGTACCATCAACAAGCATGAAGTGGGTGCTCTGATGACCCGCGTGGGAGGAGGCGCAAAGGAAAATGCGTAAACAATCTCTTTTTCATATTTCCAAGCGTGACACGCTTCCTCTGGGCAAGGCCCTGCTGATCCGCGGCGGCATCTTGCTGCTGGCTCTGGTGTTCTGCGGCCTGATCACCACGCTGCTGACGGGACAGAATCCCATCAGCGTGTACGGCACCATCCTGTCCGGTGCCTTCGGCACCAGCCGCCGTCTGGGCGTTACCGCCCGTAATGTGGCCGTCCTGCTGGGCATCTCTCTGGCCGTCACCCCCGCCTTCAAGATGCGCTTCTGGAACATCGGCGCCGAGGGTCAGACCCTGATCGGCTGCCTGGCCACCACCGCCTGCATGATCACGCTGGGCGACAAGCTGCCCAACGCGGCACTGATCCTGGTGTCCCTGATCGCCGCCCTGCTGGCCGGCGCCCTGTGGGGCTTCCTGCCCGCCTTCTTCAAGGCCAAGTGGAACACCAACGAGACGCTTTTCACCCTGATGATGAACTACATCGCCATGCAGCTGGCCTCCTTCTTCATCATCATCTGGGAGGTGCCCAAGGGCGCCGGTAAGATCGGCATTATCAACCAGTCCACCCGGGCCGGCTGGCTGCCCGAGCTGGGCAATGCCTATCTGCTGCCCATCCTGATCGTGGCCATTATGACCGGTTTCATGTACATCTACCTGAGCTACAGCAAGCACGGCTACGAGATCGCCGTGGTGGGCGAGAGCCAGCGCACCGCCAGCTATGCCGGTATCAAGGTGGATCGCGTCATCATCCGCACCATGGTGCTCTCCGGCGCGCTGTGCGCCCTGATGGGCTTCATGATGACCTCCGGTATCGACCACACCCTGACCACCACTATCGTGGACAGCCGCGGTTTTACCGCCGTCATGGTGTCCTGGATGTCCAAGTTCAACCCCTTCATCATGATCGCCGCCTCCCTGCTGCTGGTGACCATGGACCGCGGCGCCAGCGAGGTGGCCAGTGCCCTGAGCCTGAACCACTCCTTCGCCGATATTCTGACCGGTATCATCCTGTTCTTCATCATTGCTACCGAGTTCTTCATCACCTACAAAGTCACCCTGTGTAAGAACAGCAAGAAGGAGGCGTAACGGATGTTTGATTTTGTATCTTTCTTCCCCCGTGCGGTCATTCAGGGCATCCCCCTGCTGTTCGGCAGCACCGGCGAGATCCTGACGGAGAAATCCGGCAACCTGAACCTTGGTATCCCCGGCATCATGTATGTGGGCGGCATCAGCGGCGTTATCGGCTCCTTCTTCTATGAGCAGGCCGTGCCCGCCGCGGAAATGAACGGTTTCCTTGCCATTATGATCCCCATTCTGTGCTCCCTGCTGGGCTCCTTCCTGATGGGCCTGCTGTACTGCTTCCTGACCGTTACGCTGCGGGCCAACCAGAACGTTACCGGTCTGGCCATGACCACCTTCGGCGTGGGCGTGGGCAACTTCTTCGGCGGCTCCCTCATTAAGCTGACCAGCAGTGAGGTTCCCTCCATTGCCCTTTCCAACACCAGCCTGTTCTTCAAGACCACCCTGCCCGGCGCCAACAGCACCGGCTGGTTCGGCCAGCTGTTCCTGTCCTACGGCTTCCTTGCCTATCTGGCCATCATCATCGCGCTGGGTGCGTCCTACTTCCTGAACCACACCCGTCCCGGTCTGCACCTGCGTGCCGTGGGCGAGAGCGCCTCTACCGCCGACGCGGCCGGCATCAACGTCACCAAGTACAAGTATCTGGCCACCTGCATCGGCTCCATGATCGCGGGTCTGGGCGGTCTGTACTACGTTATGGACTACGCCAACGGCGTGTGGTCTAACAACGCCTTCGGTGACCGCGGCTGGCTGGCCATCGCGCTGGTCATCTTCACCATCTGGCGTCCCAATGTCAGCATTCTGGCCTCCATCCTGTTCGGCGGCCTGTACATCATCAACATCTATCTGCCCACCCCCGGCGGCCAGATGGCTGTCAAGGAGCTGTACAAGATGCTGCCCTACCTCATCACCCTGATCGTGCTGATCGTCGTGTCCCTGCGTAAGAAGCGGGAGGATCAGCCCCCTGCGTCCCTCGGTCTCTCCTACTTCCGCGAGGAACGCTGACCC
>CAVHYW010000115.1:0-3302 GCA_963640475.1 bacterium
TTATGCGCCCCCTACAGGGGCGATGGAAAAACAATGAACCGTTATACGTAGGGGCAAGCCCCTACGCTATATTATGCGCCCCCTACAGGGGCAACGCAATACGCACGGCAAGCTGGGGCAACAAGCGCACGTCAAGCCCTGAAAGGGCTTGTATGCTGCGGCTTGGCGGCGCCATCATTCATTACTCAAGTTTCGCATTTAGCATTCATGCTTAAACGTGTGCCCCTTCGGGGACGCACGTTTAAGCAAAAAAAAGTGGAACATAGCGCGCCGGTCAGCCACGCCGCCGTCCACTTTTGCAACCGGGTTGCAGCCGCCGTTGGATAACTTTGCAGCAGAATACATAAACAACCGTCCGCATGAACAAAAAACTACTGCGCATCATTGTCACCGCCGTGCTGCTGCTGGGCGCATGGCTGCTGACCCGCTGCGTGCCCATGCCCCTGTGGGCACAGCTCGCCGTCTACCTCGTGCCCTATCTGCTCATCGGCCACGACGTGCTGGCCGAAGCCTGGGAGGGCATACGCGAGGGCGACCCCTTCGACGAGGATTTCCTCATGGCGCTGGCCACCGTCGGCGCGCTGGCCATCGGCTTCCTGCCCGGCGCCCACGAGCAGTTTGCCGAGGCCGTGTTCGTGATGCTCTTCTTCCAGCTGGGCGAACTCTTCGAGGACTATGCCGCCGACCGCAGCCGCGACTCGATCGCCAAGATGATGGACCTCAGGCCCGACACCGCCACCGTGCTGCGCGGCGGCCGCGAGCAGACCGTCGACCCCGCCGACGTGCGGGTGGGCGAGACCGTGGTGGTGCGCCCCGGCGAGAAGATACCCCTCGACGGCACCGTGCGGCGCGGCGCCACAAGCGTCGACACCCGGGCGCTGACCGGCGAGAGCCTGCCGCGCGCCGTGCGGGCGGGCGACAGCGTGGTGTCGGGATGCGTCAACCTCTCGGGCGTGGTCGAGGTCGAGGTGCAGAAAGCCTACGGCGACTCCACCGCCGCAAAGATACTGCAGCTCGTCGAACAGTCGGGCCGCAACAAGTCGGCCAGCGAGACCTTCATACGCCGTTTCGCCCGCATCTACACCCCCGCCGTGGTGGTGCTGGCCGTGGTGCTGGCCGTGGTGCCGCCCCTGTTCGGCGAGAGCTACGCCGAGGGCTTCGGCGTGTGGCTCTACCGCGCGCTGACGTTCCTGGTGGTCAGCTGCCCGTGCGCGCTGGTCATCTCGGTGCCCCTCACGTTCTTCTGCGGCATCGGGGGCGCGTCGCGCCAGGGCATCCTCGTGAAGGGCGGCAACTACATGGACACGCTGGCACGGCTGGGCACCGTGGTGTTCGACAAGACCGGCACGCTCACCCGCGGCGTGTTTGCCGTCGACGCCGTGCATACGGCCGGCATCGATGCCGACCTGCTGCTGCAGCTTGCCGCTCATGTGGAGCGCCACTCGATGCACCCCATCGCCGCCGCACTGCGCGAGGCCTGCGGCGGCTGCGACCGCTGGCCCGTGGAACAGGTCGCGGAGACCGCCGGACAGGGTGTGCAGGCCCTCGTGGACGGCCGCCATGTGTGCGTGGGCAATGCCGCGATGATGCGGGCCGCCGGCGTGGACGTACCCGCCTGCAGCCAGTGTGCCACAGCGGCCGCCACGGTGGTGCATGTGGCTGTCGACGGCACCTATGCCGGCCACATCGCCGTGGCCGACCAGATCAAGGACGATGCCGCCGAGGCTGTGGCCGAGCTGAAGGCGCTGGGCGTGGCGCGCACCGTGATGCTCACCGGCGATCGCCCCGAGGCGGCCCGCCGCGTGGCACAGGCCGTGGGCATCGGCGAGACACACGCCGCACTGCTGCCCGACGGTAAGGTGGCGCTGGCCGAACGGCTGCTGCGCGAGTGCCCCGGCGGCAAGACGCTCGCCTTCGTCGGCGACGGCATCAACGACGCACCCGTGCTGGCCCGCGCCGACGTGGGCATCGCCATGGGCGCACTGGGCAGCGACGCAGCCATCGAGGCCGCCGACGTGGTGCTCATGGACGACAAGCCCTCGAAGATTGCGGCCGCCGTGCGCACCGCACGCCACACCGTGGCCATCGCCCGCCAGAACACCCTGTTCGCCATCGCCGTGAAGGCCGCCATCCTCATCATGGCCGCCTGCGGCACGGCCGGCATGGCCCTCGCAGTGTTCGGCGACGTGGGTGTCATGGTGCTCGCCGTGCTCAATGCCACCCGCGCCCTGCGCACCAAGTAAGGACCCTGACGTCGTGCGGCCGTCGCAGGGCAAGCAGGGCAACAAACACACGGCAAGCTGGCGCAGAGCAAGCACACGGCAAGCCCTGTAAGGGCGCAAGGCGAACACAACGCAAACGCATGGCAAGTCCTGTAAGGGCGCAAGGCGAACACAACGCAAACGCATGGCAAGCCCTGTAAGGGCGACAGATTATAGGATAGGGGCTCGCCCCTATCATTTACAATGCGGCATTAACGAATCGCCCCTGTAGGGGGCGCATAATTCAACGGCACAATGCGGTTTAAATTATGCGCCCCTACAGGGACAACAATCGCATGGCAAACAGGGACAACAATCGCACGGCAAGCTGGCGCAGAGCAAGCGCACGGCAAGCCCTGGAAGGGCGCAACGATCACAGCCCAGGGTGAGGACGGAGCGTAGCGACGAACGTAACCCTGGGTATGGATGCCGACCGGCGTAAGCTGGCCTGTAAGGTCAGCACAGCGAATGGGTGTTGTGCTGACCTTACAGGCCAGATGCCCTACGCCTGGGTCATGACCCAGGGTTACGCATCGCGGCTTTGCCGCGCTGCTCACCCTGGGCTGCGATCGTTGCGCCCTTTCAGGGCTTGGCGTGCGCGTGCGTTGACGTTGGCATGCGCTTGCGTTGCCCCTGTAGGGGGCACATATTATAGGATAGGGGCTCGCCCCTATCATTTCCAATGCGGCATAAATGAATCGCCACTGTAGGGGGCGCATAATTCAAAACAACATGCGGTTTAATTATGCGCCCCCTACAGGGGCAGAGCAAACGCATGGCAAGCCCTGTAAGGGCGACATATTATAGGATAGGGGTTTACCCCTATCATTTCCAATGCAGCATAAATGAATCGCCCCTGTAGGGGGCGCATAATTCAAAACAACATGCGGTTGAATTATGCGCCCCCTACAGGGGCGATGGAAAATTCGGTAAACCTCTGGGGTAAACCCCTACGCTATAATATGCGCCCCCTACAGGGGCAACAAACGCATGGCAAGCCCTGTAAGGGCGACATATTATAGGATAGGGGCTCGCCCCTAT
>CAVHYW010000116.1:0-3037 GCA_963640475.1 bacterium
CCTTACCGTCAGAGAACTGCTTGAGGATGTCTACGCCATAGGTATAGACGTGGCAGCAGTCCTCCAGCGTGTCAAAATAGGTAGTGTTGGTGCGCTTCCAAGTCAGTACGACTTCGTTGGGGTTGTCGGTATCGCCCATCTGAGCATCAGCGGTTAGGGTTGCCGCATAGGTGATCCGCATGGTGCAGTCGGAGTACCCGCGCTTGACGCTGTCGGTGTAAACAGAGGTCGCCTCGTTGATCTCCGCCAGGCCGGCTTCGGTCATCTTAATGGCCATAGAGTTCTGCACGTCATCATAAACCACAATGAACTTGCCGGAATCCTCGCCCCAGGTAGTGATCTTATCGGTGCAGGCGGAATCGCGGAAGAACTCGATAACCACGTCCTGTTTGTTGTACTTGATGCCCTTGCTCAGAGTATCTACATAGGTGTACTCGCTCAGGGCAGACGCTTTGGAAGTAATAGTGGGCAGGGTGCTCAGAATCTGGTAGTCCACAACATCGCCCACGGAGGCGGTAGCGGTGTGCTCGAAGCCATCGGTGATGTCGGTCAGGCTGCCGTTGTGCTTGCCGGTGGAGTTTTTGTTTTCACGGACGGTCTTGGAGAGGTCGGGGTTGCCAGTCTGGTTTTTCGGGTAGATCACGATATCGTAGGTCCACTCGCTCCCATCAATGGTGGTCATGGGCAGAGATACAAAGAAGGGGTTGCAGGTGCTGGTGACCATTTCGGGAACGCGAGTCTCCACAACGAGGTACAGGCCTTGCTCCATGTTGGAAGCCGAAGTATGACCGGTAGCGTCCGTCTCGGTCATAGCCACGCCGCCATTCTTGACAGCGGTTTCCAGAGCGTTCTTCACGTTCGTGGCATTGGCAGCCAGTGCAGCGGCCAGCTTGTTGTTCAGAGTATCGCTGGTGTAGTAGTTGACGCTGCCCTCAGTCTTGTGAGCATCGGCGGCAATCAGGCCAATGGCGGACAGCACGGCGTTGGAGCGGTCAGAATTGTCAAAACCATACAGCACACCCACCTGACGCTGACCATCCACGACCTCGTTACTCATGGCAATGTCAGCGACGCGAAGGTAGGTAAACTCCACGCCCTGAATGGCGTATTTGCTCAGCTTATCCACGACGGCGTTGTCATGCAGACCAGTGCTGACGTAGGATTCCGCATCCCACACACCGTCCGCGCTGGCCTTGGTGATATCGTACTTATAAATAGAAAGCGACGCCTTTTTGCTGGCGTCGATGGTAGGTTCTGCGGCAAATGCCGTAGCAACGAGGCTCAAGGCCATAATGGCGGCCATGAGCATGGCGAATACGCGATGGATCTTTTTCATTTGGTTGTCTCCTTTTCAATGTAAGATTTTTTGCAAAAATAAGCACCCATGCAGAGCATGAGTGCTGCAAACAGAATACAGGGGGCGAAACCCGCGCCGCCCGTGAACGGCAGGACGAAGCCCGCACTGTTGCAGGCGGTAAGGGTAACGTCGGGACTATCGCTGTCCAGCGTCCCTGTGAACAGCGGCTCGGTCATCAGGGTATAGCCTGCGGGGGCCTTGGTCTCCGTCAGGCGGTACTGCGCGCCGATCTTGAGGTCGTCCCACTGGGCGATGCCTGTTTTATCGGAAGTAATTCGGCTCACCTCTGTCCAGATCTTACCGTCTGTGGAAGTTTCCAGCAGCAGTTCCGCACCGGCGAGAGGACTGCCGGTCACGTCTACCTTGCGGACGGTAAGGCTGCCCTTCGCCATGGTGTTCGTCCGTGTCTCGGTGATATTCAATGCCTCGGTGGTAATGGTAATCGGGTATTTGGTGCTGTCCACCACATACCCTTCCGATGCGATGATTTCCTGATAGGTATAACTGCCCAACGGAAGGCCAGAGAAGACCGCCTTACCATCTGTTCCGGTGGTCGTGTCGGCCACCTTATTGCCGCTGGAGTCATAGAGCCGATAGGTCACACCTGCCAGCGCCTTGCCGGTATCGGCATCGGTCTTATTGATGGTCAGGCTGCCCTTGGCAAGCGCGTTTGTTCGCGTTTCCGTAATGTTCAGCGTTGTGGTGGTAATGGTAATCGGGTACTTGGTGCTGTCTACCACATAACCCTCCGGTGCACTGATTTCCTGATAGGTATAGCTGCCGAGAGGCAAATCAGAAAAGACCGCCTTACCATCTGTTCCGGTGGCCGCATCAGCGATTTTGTTGCCCGCACTATCAAAAAGCCGGTAGGTCACACCCGCCAGCGCTTTGCCAGTGTCGGCATCTACCTTATTGATGGTCAAGCTGCCTACTTCATCTGCCACCGTAGCCTTGATCTTGATGTAGGCCCGAACAGGGTCGAGTCCTGTACCGGTGTAGCTGGCCAGCGACTGGTACTTTCCGGTGCTGTCGTACCAGCACAGGACGGCTTCATCCGGATCAATGCCGTAGGCGCTGCCGGTGGCGGAATAAGTCTTCTCGGTCAAGAGACCCTTGGCGGCCTCAGCCGTTGCCGAGATGGTCAGGGCGTTGCCCCTCTGGCTGAATGTGATGCCGTTGCCGCTGTTCGCAGCAAAATTGAAATCGGACAACACTCCATTGGTGTCCGTCACGCTGGCGGAGTAATTGCCGCTGGTGTCTTTGACCAATTCAATGGTATCGCACCAGCGAGAGCTTGTCGCCGCAAAGCTGGGAATGTCCGTGGCGCTCTGCATGGCCGCTGTGATCTCGCTATACCACAACGCAAACGTGGGATAGCGAGACGTATCGACGCAGGTATAGAAGGGACTGGTTCCCCAAGAGCGATAGTCGTAGGGACTGCGATACTCACAGATCAAGTCCCAAATGACCGCCTGCGTAGCGGCCCATTTCTCAGCACCGATAATATCACTGCTGTTGCTGTCGCCATAGGCTGTGCCATACTCGGCGCTGGGATAACCACAGGCCAGAGCCAGCGCGATACCGCTTTGGACAGCGGCGGGCAGGTTGTACCAGCATCCGCTGCTGCCCTGCACATAGTTGCTGCTGTCGTCCGAGCGAACGCCGGGCTGGATGCAGTAG
>CAVHYW010000117.1:0-3009 GCA_963640475.1 bacterium
AACGTATCCACCTCACCACAAGGGGAGTAGTCTACCCTTTTATGGTAGCACACCCAGAAAGGATTGTCAAATGCAAATGAAAAATGTCATGCGGGCAGCGCTGTACCCTCGTGTGTCCACCGAGGAACAGGCGAAGTTCGGCCTGTCCATCCATGACCAGCAGAATGATCTGGAACGCTACGCCAAGGAGCACGGTATGAAGATCGTGGGCGTCTTTGCCGACGCTGGATTCTCTGCCCGAAAGAAGATTGAGAAGCGCCCCGCCATGATGGCCCTGCTGGATGCTGTCCGGCGGGATGAAGTCGATATCGTCCTTGTCACAAAGCTGGATCGTTGGTTTCGTAACATCGGCGAATACTACAAAGTACAGGAGATCCTTGAAGCCCACAATGTATCTTGGAAAACCATCTATGAAGATTACGAGACCACCACCGCATCCGGCCGCCTGAAGATCAACATCATGCTGGCGGTCGCTCAGGACGAAGCCGACCGCACCAGTGAGCGTATCAAAAAGATCAACGAGGGCAAACGTGCCCGCCGTGAAGCGCTGACTGGTGACAAGCCCTTTGGCTACGCCATCGTCAACAGGAAGTTCGTCAAAGACCCGAAAACGGAAGCCGCCGTCAATGCTTTCTTTCATAAATACATGGCCTGTGGCTCCATGTCCGCCACGCTGGACTACATCCGCGAGGAATACGGCATTGCCATTCCCTACCAGACCGCACGGAAAATGACATTAAACTCCGCCTACTACGGTACATATTACGACACAGAGGGCATGACGCCCCCTTACATCACAAAGGAGCAATACGATATGATACAGGCCATGCGCCCTAAACGGGTAAAGAGAACAGACGAAAACCGCACCTATGTATTTTCCGGTCTGATTCGCTGCGGAGACTGCGGTGGCCGCATCGGCGGCAAGGTCAACCAAGACCAGAAAACGTATCACTATAATTGCTCCAACCACTTTTGCCGCCGCAAGCCCTGCGAAAATAACCGTTCCATCAGTGAGCGGAAGTTGGAAAAGTACCTGCTGGACAATGTAGAAAGCAAGTTGGAACTCTATAAAGCCGAAGTCCCAGATCTTCAGGAAAACACAGTTGAAAAAGATTATCGCCCTGAGATCAACGCCCTGCGCGGTAGGCTGTCCCGCCTGAAGGATCTCTATCTCAACGAAATGCTCACCATGGAGGAATACAAAAAGGACTATACCTCCATCACCGAAAAGATTCAGGAACTCGAAATAAAACAGCAGCCTCCGCGACCTTCAAACTTACCTCAGATTGAGAAGCTGCTGTCTGACAACTGGCGCGATATGTACGGGAATCTTTCCCCCATACAAAAGCGTGAATTCTGGAGGATCATCCTTCAAGAAATCCGCTGGTTTCCAGACCGCCATATTGAATTTGACTTCAATTTTTAATGCCTAAAACTATTACACAAGCAATACCCAAGCACACAAGAATATAATCCCTACATCACCGGCTCCGGCAGCGAGGAATACTGGATGAACCGCATCGCCGACGCCATGGAGCCGTATCTGCGGGCCAACACCATCCGCTTTACCCGCAATACCCCGGAGATGACCGCCGCGTCCTCCATCGCGCAGGCGGCACGGGGCAGCTATGACTTCTATCTGGCTTTGCACTCCAATGCCAGCGGCGACGGCAGCAGTGAGGGCCGGGTGCGGGGCATCATCGCCTTTTACTACCCCGCCAGCACCAACGGTAAGCGGGCCGCCAACATCTTCGTGGAAAATCTGAAAGAAATTTACCCCCTGCCCGCGCTGGTGACGGCCCGCGCCACCACGGCGCTGGGAGAGGTGCGTCAGCCCAAAATGCCGGCGGTGCTGCTGGAGATCGGCTACCATGACAACACCGCCGACGCGCTGTGGATACAGGAGAACGTCCAGAACATCGCGGAGAATCTCTCCCGCTCCATGACGGAGTATTTCACCCTGCCCTTTATCTATCCCATGACGCCCCGGACGGGAACGGTGGCCACCGAGGAGAGCGCCCTGAACGTGCGTGCCCTCCCATCCCTGAGCGGGCAGGTGGTGGGAAGCGTGCCCCGTGAGGCCCAGCTGACGGTATACGGCCAGTATGACGGCTGGTACAGCATGGGCTACGGGAACCTTGCGGGCTATGTCCGGTCGGACTATGTGCGGATATAGGCATATTCGACAAAATGTTTTTCCCGCGCGGACAAATTTTTCACAACAGTATGTTTTTCTTCTTGACAGTTTACCGTAATAAGGGTAGAATTATGAAGGATTATTATCAGACGATTTAGGGGAATTGTCTGATTATTTTCTGAGGACAGCCACCATCCCCATCCCCGCTTGTCCCCGGATGGAGGGCGATTGTCCGGATACACCATATTTACAGGAGGAAACCATGATCAAGATCGTATACGCGGTGTTGATGATCGTGGCGGCGTTTGGTCTTGGCATCCTCACTTGTATTCTGATCTACCGGCAGAAGCAGAAGCGCGACCAGACCAAGATCCAGGACGCTGAACAGGAAGCGCTGCGCATCGTCAACGAAGCCATCAAGAATGGCGAGAGTAAGAAACGCGAAGCATTGGTGGAGGCGAAGGAGGAGATCCTGCGCTCCAGAAATGAATACGAGAAGGAAGTCAAGGAACGCCGCGCCGACCTGCAGAAGCAGGAGCGCCGTTTACAGCAGAAGGAAGAAAATCTCGATCATAAGACCGAGCAGATCGAGAAGAAAGAAGAAGCATTGGCCGCCAAGCACGCTGCCGCCGACCGTGAGCAGGAGGAGATCAAGCTCATCAAGCGCAGCCAGACCGAGATGCTGGAGCGCATCTCCGGCTTTACCGCCGACGAGGCCAAGCAGTATCTGATCGCGCAGGTGGAGTCCGAGGTCACCCACGAGACTGCCCTGAAGATCAAGGAGATCGAAGCACGCGCCAAGGAAGAAGCCGACACCCGCGCCCGCGAGATCGTGGCCACCGCCATCCAGCGCTGCGCCGCCGACCATGTGG
>CAVHYW010000118.1:0-2773 GCA_963640475.1 bacterium
CATGATTGACAGTGTTTTTTTATTTCACTGTCTCTCATAAAGGGAGCATATCACATGCCGTTTGAGACGGGTTTTATGTAGGGAAGGCTGCTTAACATCAGCCCGTTATACATATATCGCAGCGGGACTGCACATCAAACGCCTTGAAATACTGCTCCTCGAAGGGGATCCAACGGTCGCGGAACTGCTTTGCCTTTTCCGGGCCGTTTCGTTTTTCGATGCGGCGCATCTGATTCTCCGGATCGATGGTCAGAAACACCCGCAGGTCATAGTGCTCCCACAGAGCGGGATGGCAGGCGTAGGAGCCCTCCACGATGGTCAGGCGGTTGGCTTCCACCGTTACCGGCTCGCCCAGCTGCTGCTGGGCACAGAGAAACGGACGGTAGGTGACGGGCTGCGTACCGTGGAGCGGCAGCAGTACCTCTTCCAGAAAACGCTCGTGATCCACATTTTCGCCGGGCTGGGACAGCCGTTCCTCCGTCCGTTGCTCGGGACGGGGGAAGAAGTCGTCCATATGGTACACGGCGCACCGGAGATCCTTTTCCAGCCGTGCGGCCAGCGTGGTCTTACCGGAGCCGCACCGGCCATCAATGGCGACGATGATCCGGCCTCGCAGGATCAGCTTTTTCCAGATGGCCAGCACCAGCTGGGTATAGTCGCGGTTCGTCATACGGCCTGTTCGGCAACAGGCTCAGGCTGATAGAACCGCACCAGCTTCGTCCGATCCAGCAACACCATCACAGCGGGGATCAGAATGAGCTGCAGGGCGATGCCGGGCAGGGCGTTCAGCAGCGCGCCGCCGATGAACAGCTGCCAGGTAAAGGTGCTGCCGCCCAGACCCATCAGGACGATCATCACCGCGCCCCAAACAAGACGGCCCGCGATCATGGCGGGAATGAGACACTTATAGAGGGCCTTGACGCACTGCCACTTGCTGTGGGCGTACAGATAACCGATGACCAGACCGTACACGGCCAGCTCGAAGGCCATGCCGATGGCGTTGGGGTACATGGCGGGGAAGCCGAACAGCACAGACCGCAGCAGCGGCAGCACAAAGCCGACACCAAGACCCCACTGCCAGCCGCAGATCAGACCGCACAGCAGTACGGGAATGTGCATGGGCAGCAGCATCTTGCCGATGGCGGGAATCTGACCGATAAAGAAGGGCAGTACAAGGCCGATGGCCAGGAACATGGCGGAAAGCACCAGATTTTTCAGGGAAGTGTGTTTCATGACAGGAACTCCTCTCTTAACGAAAACATTGAATTTTAGAAACGAAATTCGACGGCCTGTATTTCCTGCGAGATCAGGTCTGCGTATTTCAACACCAGCTTGCGGGCGTTTTCATAGGCGGCGTTGTCCATCCGGGCGGTGGGAGCGGAGATGGACATGGCGAACAGCAGCTTGTTGCCGCCCAGATAGATGGGGGCGGCCACACAGCGCAGTCCGGCGTTGAAGGCCTGATCGTCCAGCGCGTAGCCGTCCTTGCGGGCCTTGCGCAGCAACGCCAGAAATTCCTCCTGCGGCATCCCGATGGTATCGGCGCTGTTCTCATAGACCCATTTCTGTGCCGCCTCGCTCATGTGGCTGAGGAACACGCGGCCCACGCCGGTGCAGTGAGCGGGGAAGGGACTGTACAGGGGGAAGTTGGGCCGCAGGACGAAGTGCGTTTCGGCGGTGTAGATGTTGGTGATCTGGTCGCCGGAGCAGGTGGCCAGATTCGCATTTTCCTCGGTGATGCGGCACAGCTCGTCCACATACTTGACGGCGATCTTCTGGTAGCGCTGATACTGGCTGCACTTGCGGGAGTAGCTCAGCATCTTGCTGCCCAGTGCGTACTTTTTGCTCTCCTGGTTCTGTGACAGCAGTCCTTCAAATTCCAGACTCTGGATAATACGGTGTACGGAACTGACGGGCAGACCCACCTTGGCGGAAATGTCGGAAATGCCGATCTCCTGCTGGTCGTCATCGAAACAGTCCAGGATGTCAAACGCTTTCAACAGCGTGGACATGTATAAATTGTTGTTCATGACTAGTTTCCTTTCTATGCCTTTCCTCTGTTGGTGACATTATATCATGCGAGTTTTCAAAATTCAATATAAAAATTCGGAAAATATAAATATAAAAATGGAAAGTTAAAAGGGAGACAATTCGGAGTGCAGTACACACATATAATATGAAAAACGAAAAAATTACAGAAAGAATAGGCTCAAAACCATTATATTTGCGGAGATAGCAGACAAAACTGGCGAGATGCACAAAAAAATCGAGGAATATTTGTAAAAATGCTTTTCCGAATATCGGAAAACCGACTTGCAAATGCTTTTGCGATTTGATAAGATAGCCACACAAAACGGAAGGGAAAGCAATACCTGTTTCCGAATTTTCCTGTTGAAGAAAGCAGAAAAAGGAGAATACAAAATGGATTTCACGCTGTCCAAAGAGCATGAGATGCTCCGCAAGATGTACCGCGAATTCGCGCAGAACGAGGTCAAGCCTCTGGCGCAGGAGATCGACGAAGAAGAGCGCTTCCCCAGCGAGACCATCCCCAAGCTGGCAAAGCTGGGCCTGCTGGGCATCCCGTTCCCCAAGAAGTACGGCGGCGCCGGCGGCGACAACCTGGCCTATGCCATGGCCGTTGAAGAGATCGCCAAGACCTGCGGCACCACCTCTGTTATCATCTGTGCCCATACGTCCCTGTGCTGCTACCCCATCTACGCCTACGGCACCGAGGAGCAGAAGATGAAGTATCTGCCTGATCTTCTCAGCGGCC
>CAVHYW010000119.1:0-2627 GCA_963640475.1 bacterium
GCACCTGACTCTTAATCAGGGTGTCCAGGGTTCGAGTCCCTGAAGGTGTACCATAGAAGATCACCGACCCGATCGCCGGTGATTTTCTATACGGCCCGTTGGTCAAGTGGTTAAGACAGAGGCCTCTCACGCCTTTAACATCGGTTCGAATCCGGTACGGGTCACCAAAAAAACGCCAAATGCTTTCGCATTTGGCGTTTTTCTTTATGCCGTTGTTTTCTTCGTCAGCATTCTGACGGCATATTTCAGGAACATCTTCACCGCCGGAGACACATCCGCCTTGGAGTTCATGGCCACGCCCAGCGTGATCTGGGACGGCGGGTCAATGGGCAGCATGACGATATCGCAAATGCGCTTCTCCGTGATCAGCTTGTTCATGACGCTCATGCCAAGTCCCTGCTCCACCATGGACATGACCGACAGACTCTCCAGCGTGGTGAACTGCACGTTCGGCTCGATGCCGTTCTTGGCAAACAACGCCTCCACGTCGTCGTCGCAGCCCAGCGCCGGCATGATGAAGCGATCATATTTGCAATTCTCCAGCGGGTAGGTCCCCGCCTGTGCCAGAGGATGATCCTTCGGCAGCAGTGCCAGCATGGGATCCTCCGCCAGCGGAATGAAATCGTAGGGCATCCCCTCCTGATAGCTGAGGAAGCCGATATCCGCCGCGCGGTCGTCCAGCCACTTGGACACCTCCTGCCAGATACCCTCCATCAGCTTGATGCGGATCTGGGGATAGTCCTGCTGGAACGCCCGGATCACCGCCGGCAGCCAGTGGGTGGCAATGCTGGAATAGGACGCGATGGTAACGCTGCCGATCAGCAGCCCGTTCATCTCCGCAGACAGCTCGAAGATCCGATCCTCCTGCCGCAGGAACTCCCGCACCGTCGGCAGCAGCAGTTCGCCGCTCTCCGTCAGCGTCACACCCTTGGTGTTCCGGCGGAACACCGGAAAGCCCAACTCCTTTTCCAACGCCGTCACCAGCTGGTTCACACCGGAGGGCGTATAGCTCAGCGCTTCCGCCGCCTTGGAAAAGCTGCCCGTTTCGGCCGCCGCCAGAAATGCTCTGCACCGTGCTGTTTCCATATTTTTCCTCCTCCATTGTCAGTCTCTCTAACACCTGCCATAATGTTCTGTGGCTTTACTTTTCTTGTTAAATATTCTACTATATCATTACAGAAAGCACAAGCCCCAAATTATCATCTAAGGAGGAATCTGCCATGAAAAACATCCGTGCTTACCTGACGACTGCCGTGGTTTCCCTCATGCTGGTGGCGGCATCCGCCTTTTCGTTAAGCGGCACCGGCCATGCAGCCGCCGTCTGCATACCGCTGCTGTTCGGTCTCGTCTTCTCTTGGAGCGCCGTCAAGGCCGCATTGCTCGCCATGGACGGCGACATCCGCCGCAAACCGGCCCCCGTCCCCTGCTGCACCTGCTTCCAGTTGAAGATGGCCTAACGCGATAAACGAGACCAACTGCGCATTATCCCCTGCTGTTCTCCCCTACTGGCAAAAAAAGTGAGCTGTCATATGACAACTCACTTTTTATTATGCTTGGAAATTACTCCTCGTCCTCAGCTTCCTCGTCGGCAGCGGGAGTCAGCAGAGCGCGAATGGACAGGGAGATCTTCTGCTTCTCTTCGTCGATGGCAGTGATCTTGGCGTCCACCATCTGGCCCTCGGACAGAACGTCGCCGGGCTTCTCGATGCGGCGGTCAGCGATCTGGGAAATGTGGATCAGGCCATCCACGCCAGGCACGACCTCAGCGAAAGCGCCGAAGGTCATCAGCTTCACGATGCGGACGTTGGCAACGTCGCCCACCTTGTAGGTCTCCATGAACTTATCCCAGGGGTTGCAGGAGTGATCCTTCACGCCCAGAGAGATCTTGCGCTTCTCGGGATCGAAGGAGATGACATACACGTCCAGAGGATCGCCAACAGAGACGACCTCGGCGGGATTCTTGATGCGGCTCCAACTCAGCTCGGAGATGTGAACCATGCCGTCCACGCCGCCGATGTCCACGAACACGCCGTAGGAGGTCATGGACTTGACAACGCCGTTGTAGTGCTTGCCGACCTCGATGTTGTTCCAGATCTCAGCCTGAGCGGCCTGACGGGCCTCGTACTGCACGGCACGGATGGAACCCACCACGCGGCGGCGGGCACGGTTGACCTCGGTGATGCGCAGGGAGACGGTCTTGCCGATCATCTCGCTCAGCTCAGCGCCGCGGGGCTGGCCGGACTGGGAAGCGGGAACGAACACGCGCACGCCCTTGACGTTGACGACGATGCCGCCCTTGTTCTCCTCGGTGACCTTGCCTTCCAGGGTGGTCTTGTTCTCGCAGGCCTCTGCGATGTCATCCCACACCTTCACGGCGTCCAGACGCTTCTTGGACAGCATGGCATAGCCTTCCACGTCGTTGACGCGGATGATGTAAGTCTCGATCTCGTCGCCGACCTTGACCACGTCCTCGGGCTTGACGTTGGGATCAGCGGACAGCTCGTCGATGGCAATATAGCCAGCCTGCTTGCAGCCCAGATCGACCTGCACCTCGGTGGGGCCGATGGCTGTCACGATACCGGTTACCTTCTCTCCTGTATTTAAAGTCTTAAAAGATTTTTCCAGCA
>CAVHYW010000120.1:0-2528 GCA_963640475.1 bacterium
ATGCTACGGCGGCATAGCCGCCGAGATCGGAGGCTAAAAACATGCCACCGGCATGTTTTCTTAACGCCCCGACGCCGCTGCCGCTGATGCCAACGCCGAACAACGCTTCAGTGTCTACCGTCGCAACGCATGAGCGGCAGCGGCGCAAGAAGGAAGTCAATTCGTCATGCGCCGCGAAATCACATATGTCCTGTGAACGCGAGGTAACAGACATCAAATCTAAGTAAATGTATAGCGTGCGCGGATTCTTAAACCGCAGGTTTAAGTGGCGTTTTTGGGGAGCGATCCGAGCGCTGCCAGTGGCAGATGAAGCGAGGTGAGCGAGTGGCAGCGGTCAAAATTTCAAGCGTCCGCCGTAAGGCAGCGCGGAAATTTTGGGCACCGCAACAGGACACTTTTGCCGCCAAGGGCAAAAGTAACTCGCCCCGGAGGGCGAAACTCCCCAACCTCACAATAAAATAAATCCCCTTTCCTCCTCTCCCGTTTTGTGGTACAATACTAAGAGTATCAAAATGGGGGATGATCGCATATGTTCAAGCGGGTCTATGTGGAGATCACCAACGTGTGCAACCTCTCCTGCGTATTCTGCCCCGGCACGGGCCGAGAAAAGTACTTCCTGTCCCCGGAGGAGTTCCGCCTGATGGCGGAGAAGCTGCGGGGCCACACCCGCTACCTCTACTTCCACGTCATGGGCGAGCCGCTGCTGCATCCGCAGCTGCCGGAGCTGCTGGCCATCGCCGGAGAGATGGGGTTCCGGGTGTGCATCACCACCAACGGCACGCTGCTTTCCGAAAAAGGTAATGCTCTGCTGTCTGCCCCGGCGCTGCATAAGGTCAGCGTCTCCCTCCACAGCTTCGAGGGCAACGACGGCGGCGACATGACGGACTATCTCCACAGCGTGTGGGATTTCTGCGCCGCCGGCGGCAAAAGGGGCGTGCTGTGCGCCCTGCGGCTGTGGAACGAGGGCGGCGCAGAGACGCGGAACGGCGAAATTCTCCGCTTTTTATCCACCGCCAGCGGTCAGGATGTGGAAAACCTGCCCGCCGACAGCGTGGGCAACAAGCGTCTTGCGCCGGGGCTGTTTCTGGAATCAGCCCAAAAATTCGACTGGCCGTCCCCGGACGCGGCGGAGGGCAATGTGCAGTTCTGCCACGCCCTGCGCCAGCAGCTGGCCGTGCTGTGCGACGGCACGGTGGTGCCCTGCTGTCTGGACGGCGAGGGCCGTATGGCGCTGGGCAGCCTGCTGACGCAGGAGTTGTCGGATATTCTGGATACACCGCGGGCGCGGGCCATCCGGGAGGGCTTCTCCCGCCGCACGCCCAGCGAGGACTTATGCCGCCGCTGCGGCTACGCGGCGCGGTTCAGCAAATGAGAGGACATACCATGCAGGAAACGCCACAACAACTGAAAGCCCTGCCGCCGCCCCTGCTGGCGTGGTATGACGCCAATCGCCGCGTGCTGCCGTGGCGGGAGGAGGTCTCCCCCTACCGCACATGGGTGTCGGAGATCATGCTGCAGCAGACCCGCGTCACGGCGGTGCTGCCGTATTTCGCGCGGTTCATGGAAGCTCTCCCCTCAGTGGAGGCGCTGGCCAGTGCCGACGAGCAGCAATTGATGGCCCTGTGGCAGGGGCTTGGCTATTACAGCCGCGCCCGCAACCTGCAAAGAGCGGCGCGGGTCATCGTGGAGCAGCACAGTGGCGTGTTCCCCGATACATACGAAGGGCTGACAGCCCTGCCGGGGGTGGGCGACTACACGGCGGGGGCCATCGCCTCCATCGCCTTCGGACGCCCCGTCCCGGCGGTGGACGGCAATGTGCTGCGGCTGGCGGCGCGGCTGACCGGTCACGACGGCAATGTACTGGATCCAAAGGTGCGGGCGCTGTTCCGCCAATGGATGGCGGAGGTGATCCCCCATGACCGGCCCGGCGCGTTCAATCAGGCACTGATGGATTTGGGGGCTATGGTCTGCCTGCCCAACGGCGAGCCGCTGTGCGGCGACTGTCCGGCCCGGAACTTCTGCGCCGCGCGGGAAAAGGGTTTGCAGCGGCAGCTGCCGGTGCGGGAGAAGAAGTCCGGCAAGCGGACGGAGCAGCTGACGATATTTCTGCTGCGGCAGGGCGACGCTACGGCGGTACGGCAGCGGCCCGGAAAGGGCCTGCTGGCGGGTCTGTGGGAGTTTCCCAACGTACCGGGAGCACTGACGGAGCCGCAGGCGGCGGCGCAGCTGGCCCAATGGGGACTGACGCCCCACCTGTGGAGCAAAAGCTTCACGGAGAAGCACGTTTTCACCCACATCATATGGGAAATGACGGTGTTTACGCTGGACGTGCAAGGCGCAGGCCCGCCGGAGTGGGTCTGGCGCACCGAAAAGGAGCGGGAGAAATACCCCATGCCCACAGCGTTTGGGAAGTTGGAGAAAGAAAAAGGAGTTTCGCTCTCCGGAGCGACCTACTTTTGTCAACAGTGACAAAAGTAGGCAAAAACACCGGAAGGAACCTCCGGTTCCTTCACTTCCGGGCGCGCTAT
>CAVHYW010000121.1:0-2510 GCA_963640475.1 bacterium
GCCTTGGCGATGGCGGCGATGGTGTTCTTCGTCGCGCTGCCCGCGCCGTCCGCCAGCTGAAAACCGGCCCGCGCCGTATGCGCTCTGAAATCCGTCGCCTCCTGACTGCCGGAAATCATCAGCGCCCGGAGACGGGTGTTAAAGGCCACGTCCTTCGATTCGCCGCTCTGCAGCGCAAACAGATAGGCTTCGTCCTCATAGGACAGGCCGTAATACACCTTGCAGTCCACCATGAAGGCTTCCTCTCCGTGAATCCGCTTGAGCGCGCTGAGCGTATGCGCGCCGTCGAACACATAGAACTTTCCATCCCGGAAGCTGACCTTCACCTCGTTGGCCAGGCGCGGGTCGAAGCTGTTCACGATGCGATCCACCCGGGCGGAATCGATCTTGCGCTGGTAGCTGAAATCCGTTTCCAGCCACGCGGCGGGCATCCGCTTGTACTCGTAGCTGCACTTGTCGTCGCAGGCGATGCGGTCGCTGACGGCCACGGCCTGCGGGGAAGCGGGCTTGTTCGCCTCCTGAATCGCCCGTTCAATGGGCGTGGGCGTGAGAAAATCCCTGCCGTAGGTCTTGGGGGTATAGTTTCTGCGCTTTCCGTTTTTGTTCTTTCTGCTCATGATCATTTCTCCTCCATTCGTTTGTTCAGAATCGTCAGTACCTGTGCATTGGTGCGGCGCACCATCTCCAGAATCTGGGCGTTGTGTTCCTCACTGCCCATGCCGCTGGAATAGCGGCGCATGGCGGAGGTCAGGCCGATCACATAGGAATCGCAGCAGCTTTTCACCAGATCGGCCACATAACAAAACATCTCCGGGGTATCGGGCAGCGCCGTTTCCACATGAATCGGCGCGCCGTTGTGCATCACCATGCCGGGAATGGGACAGGGCGGTTCGGAGCTTGCAGCAATGTCCGCCGGTTTTGCAGCAGCTTCCGCCGCGCTCTTCGCTACGGCACTGTTCTCCTTTTCGCAGTCCCTGCACACCGAAGAAAAGCTGCGGCGATTGGACGGGATCGAGAAGGCCGACAGAGGCTTTTCCTGTTTGCAGCGCTCACAGATTTTGGTTTCGCCCTCATGCTCCTTTTCCAGCAGCTCAGTGTAGGCACGGTTTACCGTAACCTTTCCGGCGCGCAGCTCTCGCTTTGTCTCTTCATCCGCCGACTGAACCAGCTTTTTGGCTTTCGCAAAAGTGCCGTGTGAAACTCCAGCTGCCTCACTCAGATGATCCCGCGTTTTGCCTTTGGTCTGACCCTGTGCCAATGTTGGCACAGGGTTTGCCGCTTTTCCTGCCAGCATTCTCTGTTCTGCTGCGCTCTTTACCAAAGGCTCAAACTTGAGTACCAGTTCAACCCGCTGATAGCTATTCAGATTGCGCCGCCCCAGCTGGTTACGCAGCATCCACAGCATGGCGTCGTCACGGCTGCTGAAATTCTTCTCCTGAATGGAAAAGGGAATACCATGCTTCCGGCAGATGGCGTAGCGGTTATGGCCGTCGATAATGACGCCGTTCCATACGATGAGCGGGGATTCGCAGCCATCCGCCACGAGGCTTTCCTCCAGCAGCTTCAGTTCTTCCTCGTTCAGCGGCGGAATCAGATCCCGGAATTCAGGATCAACCGCTAAGTCATACAGTTTCTTTTCAGGCATTCGTATCGCTCCTCTCCAAATCCACGCGCTCGATCACGCGCTTTACGTCCTCCACGCTCTCCACCCGGCAGGCGACGCCGCCCGCGCGGTTGATCTTCTCAATGGCGCGCTTCTGAAGCTTCGTCAGCCTGCCGCCGGGGAGCTTGCACTCCAGTCCCAGAAAACGACCCTTGTAGCAGCAGATGATATCCGGCACGCCGTTCGTCCCATATACACTCCCATGCTCTTTCCAAAAGAAAACGTCGCTGCCCAGCGACGAAAGGTACTTTTTGATCGCTGCCACAATATCTCTTTCCAGCAAATCACTTGACCTCCTGAATTCGCGCTTTGACCGCCGCCAGCAGCGCGTTCTGATCTGCGGCTTTTTCGTGCAGCGCTCGCATGACCTGCTCGTCCATGGTGCCCTTTACCACCAGATGATGAACAACTACCGTTTCTTTCTGTCCCTGCCGCCACAGGCGGGCGTTGGCCTGCTCGTATAATTCCAGCGACCAGTTCAGCCCGAACCACACGATGGTGCTGCCGCCGTGCTGCAGGTTTAACCCATGCCCGGTGGAAGCGGGCTGGGTGACGGCGACGGGGATTTTCCCTGCGTTCCAATCCTCCAGATCAGTGGAGGTTTTCAATTCCCGCACGCCGCTTGGATTCTCCGGATCGTATTTTCCGAAGCGCTGCTGAATGCGCGTGAGGTCATGCTGGTAGGCGTACATCACCAGCACAGGCTTGCCGTTCGCCGCCTCGATGAGATCTTCCAGCGCGTCCAGCTTTTTATCATGAATCACGCGAATGTTGTGGAACTCATCGTACACCGCGCCGTTGGACAGCTGCAGCAGCTTGCCCGCCAGCGTGGCGGCGTTCAGCGCCA
>CAVHYW010000122.1:0-2301 GCA_963640475.1 bacterium
TTTGATCGCTGTCTGTAAGTTTATAACAATTTCCGTAGAAATGGAATATGCAAGTTAAAAAGCCGGACAGTCCGGGCTGGACGATCTCAGAAAGGGGGGCTCCTGAGCAGCCGAGGACTGTCCGGTATAGGGTGTCAATCTTACAACTCATTTCCCAGAGGGGCAAAAGCCCCTCCGGGAATCTGCTCTTTCAGAGTCAGAACAGATGGGTACTCTTATCTGCCTGCTTTCTTTCTGACTTTCGGAATAATGACTGCAACCGCCAAAACTACGCCGCCAAAACAGATCAGCAGTACCAGAACCAGGATACCCCAGGGGAAGGAAGCATCGTCCTCTTCCACGTCAGCCGATTCTGTTACAGCAGGTACGTCGGGTTCGGTAGTTACATCCGGTTCCTCATATGCTGCAGCTCCGCCCTTGTCAATGACATCTGTCATGTTATACAGGCTGGTCTTTCCATACAGGAATCGGTAGTAAGCAGTCAGGGCGTAGTACGCCTGTTCGGTGGCCATGCCGTCCAGTTCACCGTCCATGACGTGCTTGAAGCCGCCGCCCGATACATAGTAGCGCAGCAGTACGTCAATGGCGGAGTTTCCGTTCTTGACGAACCGGGGGTCGGTATCCGCGTTGATGCCCAGAGCGGACAGCGCGGTAACGACCTGAGAAATGGACTCGCTGGTGGCAACGTACTTGCCGTCACCGTAGGTGGTGGAATAGCCGCCGTCCTCATCCTGCATCTCGGAGAGCCGCACGATGGCCTTGTCGACGGCCTCCTGCACCTTCAGATCCTTCGTGTAGTAGGGAGCCAGAGCGGTCAGCGCCATGCCGGTCATGTCGGAATCGGCCTTGTCGCCGGAGACCGTCCAGCCACCGTCGGAGGTCTGCATGCGCAGGATCTCATCAATGAGCGCCTGGCGGGTGACGGTGCCGCCGGTGGGTACGGGGTAGTTGCCGGAATCCAGCGCCAGCAGCGCCCAGATGGGGCCGTTGATGCCCTGATACTTTACAAATTCCAGATCGCTCAAGCCTTGCAGCAGGTCATGGCCGCCCACGTTGGTCACGTCGCGGCCAATGGCCGTCAGCGCCAGGATGATCCGGGAGTTATCCGTGGACTTGGCCTTGTGGAGCCGTCCGGTTTCGGGATCGATGTTCTCGGCCACATACTCCAGAACCTTCTTGTAGTAGTCCTCCACGCCGGGGACGTTCCGGTCGGAACGGGTCAGGCCGATGACCATCCACTCGCCGCCGATAGCGCCGACGCTGGGCGTACCCAGAGCCTCCATGTAGTCGCCGGTGGTGATGTAGGGATCGCTGACCTTGCCCATGGTTTTCAGCATGGCAATCTTCGTCTCGGCGGCGGTCAGAACATTGTAGTTGTCCACCAGCTTCTTCTGCAGGTCGGTCAGGGCGTCGTAAGCCTTCCGGGCGGCCTCGATATCCTTTTCGGAATCCGGGGTCACGTCCTTCAGCTTGTCAATGAGATCGATGACCTCCTGGGCCTTTTTCTTGTCCTGTTCCGAAGCCGTGAGCTTTGCGTAAGCGGTCTCAGCGTCGGTGAGCTTCTTTGCATTCGTGACCAGATTCTTCTGATCCCCGGTCAGAGCGTCATAGGCCTTCCGGGCCGCGCCAATGCTGGCGCTGCTCTTTTCCGTAACGGGGTCCTCGATCTTGTCGATGAGCTTGATGACCTCGTCGGCCTTGAGCTGATTCCACTTTTGGGTGGCTTCCTGAAGGGGGGAGAGCTTCGTGACCAATCCCTTTTGCGCGGCGGTCAGCTTGTTGTAGGCATTCCAGGCGGCGTTGATGGCCGCGTCGCTGTTGATGGTCACCGTGCCGATCTTATCGATCAGGTCGTCCACCGCTTTGGCCTTGGCCTTATCGTCCGCAGTCTTCAGCTCATTGTACCGTTTCTCCGCCGCTTCCAAAACAGAGAGGTTCGTGACGTTCTTCTTCTCGCTGTCGGGCAGAGCATCGTATGCCTTCCGGGCTGCGTCGATTTTCGCCTTGCTGGCGTCGGTGTAGGTCACGGTGCCGATCTTATTGATCAGGTCGATAACATAAGCCGCGTTCTTACCGTAGTTGTCGCCGCCCTCTTCGTAAGTGTAGTCATCGGTATAGTGGAGGACGATATTGTCACCGTCCTTCAGATACCTGGCGGATACACCCACCTCGGGATGGCTGCCATTGACAAGGTACATCCAGCCGGAGTTCGGGCCGTTGTCGAATTCGCCCAGGCCGTTGACAGACCGGATATAGACGGTGCCATATTGGTTGCTGCTGTCAGCGTTGAAGCTGAGGCCG
>CAVHYW010000123.1:0-2265 GCA_963640475.1 bacterium
ACATAGTGCTCAGGCTGGGTGTAAGAAGTGATGACGCCCTCGAAGTTACGCAGAATGACCTTGCGGGGAGTCTCGGAGATCAGGTAGTTGGGCATAACGGGAGTCTTGCCGCCGCCGCCGGGAGCGTCCACCACGAAGGTGGGGATGCAGTAGCCGGAGGTATGGCCGCGCAGAGCTTCCATGATCTCGATGCCCTTGGACACGGGAGTACGGAAGTGGCTCAGACCCAGAGAAGGATCGCAGGCATAGATGTAGTAGGGGCGGACACGCATCTTGACCAGACCGTGAACCAGTTCCATCATCACGTGGGAGCAATCGTTCACGCCGGCCAGCAGCACGGACTGGTTGCCCAGGGGGATACCGGCGTCAGCCAGCATGGCGCAGGCCTTGGCGGCTTCGGGAGTGAACTCCTTGGGGGTATTGAAGTGGGTGTTCAGCCACACGGGGTGATACTTCTTCAGCATCTCGCACAGCTCGGGAGTGATACGCTGGGGGCACACCACGGGGGTGCGGGAGCCCAGACGGACGATCTCCACGTGGGGGATGGCGCGGACGCGCTTGATGATGTACTCCAGCACATCGTCGTTGACCATCAGGGAGTCACCGCCGGACAGCAGGACATCGCGAACCTCGGGGTGAGCGGCCACATAGTCGATGCACTTGTCGATCTGCTGCATGGGCACTTCGCAGTCGTTCTGACCGGCGAAACGGCGACGGGTGCAGTGACGGCAGTACATGGAACACTGGTCGGTGATCAGCAGCAGCACGCGGTCGGGATAGCGGTGGGTCAGGCCGGGAACGGGAGAGTCGGTATCCTCGTGCAGGGGATCGGCGTCCTCGTAATCGGCATAATCCAGCTCCTCGGCGCGGGGAATGGCCATCTTGCGGATAGGATCAAAGGGATCGTCCAGATCGATCAGGGACAGATAGTAGGGAGTGACCGCCATGCGCAGCTTGCCCAGCGTCTTGGCAATACCGGCTTCCTCGTCGGGAGTCAGGGTCATGTACTTCTTCAGATCTTCGATGGTTTCAGCGCGGTTGGCAACCTGCCAATGCCAGTCGTTCCACAGATTTTCAGGAACGTCAGCGAACAGACCATTGCGAGTTTTCATGTTCGTTTCTCCTTAAATTTTATTTCAGGATGATTTTGAAGATTCGTACTGAGGGCAGGGGGACGTACCCCCTGCCTCAGTGTCAGTTGCTATGGTAGTTTAGCAGTACTTCTCGTCGAACAGCTTGCGCAGCTTGGGGTTCTCGCGCAGGACGTTCAGGGTGATCTCAGCGTGGTTCTTGGTGTAGCCGTTGCCCACGATCATGGTGACGTCCTTACCGATACCCTCGGCGCCCAGAGCGGCCTTGGTGAAGGAGGTAGCCATGGAGAAGAAGTAGACCAGACCGTCGTCACGGACGGGCAGGATGGCGGACATCTCGCAGGACTCGATGTTCACGCAGCAGATGGAGATATCGTACTCCTTGCCATCGTTGACACCCAGAGCGGCTTCCATAACGTCAACGGGCTTGGTGCAGTCGGCGACGATCACGTCGGTGTAAACGCCCAGCTCCATCAGATCGGCAACCTGGGAGGCCTTGCGGACAACGCCCACGACCTTACCCTTGGGGCCGACCTTCTTCATGGCCTCGTAGCCGCACAGAACGGCGGACTTGCCGTTGGCGCCCAGGATCAGAACGCTGTCACCCTCGTGAGGCAGCTTGCGGGCCTGAGCGGGAGCGCCGGCCACGTCCAGAGCGGCCAGGGCCAGAGGCTCGGACATATCATCGGGCATCTTGCAGTACAGAGCGGACTCGAACAGGATGGCCTTGCCGACGATGTCAACGCGGTCGATATCCTTGTGGATGGCCAGGATCTTGTCGATCTTCAGCGGGGTCATGGACAGGGACACCAGGGAAACGATCTTGTCGCCTTCCTTCAGGTCGAAGCCGGGCTTGTTCTTCAGATCCTCGCCGATGTGAGCGACGACGCCCTTGAACATACCGCCGGAACCGGTGACGGGATTCTGCTGCTTGCCGCGCTCAGCGACGATGCCCAGGATCATTTCGCCGATCTTCTTCTCGTCGCCGCCGCAGGCCTCGGAGATCTGGGTGAAGGAAGCGGAGTCGATGTTCAGGGAGGTGACATCGCACACGATCTCGTTGGAGTAGACCTTGGACATGTCGTTGTCGATCTTCCATGCAGCCTGAGTCAGAACGCCCTTGGGCTCGATAACGCGGTGGGTACCGTACTTGTTGCCTTTCAGTTCAGCCATT
>CAVHYW010000124.1:0-2261 GCA_963640475.1 bacterium
GCTTGTTGGGGTGCCCCCAAACCCGCTGGACTTCTGGCCACCGTGACCAGAAGAAACCTTGTCTGCGTCGCCGTCCCTAACGGGCCTGCTCCTTATTGCGCTGGTTGTCCGTCAGCCCGCGCAAGTGATCCACGCTGCCCTTGACCGCCACCAGCTCCCGCATATCCTGCTGGGCCTTGCGGTATTCCAAATAAAGAGCCTTTTTCCGCGCTGCCAGTTGGCGGCGTTTTTCTTTTAGTACGTCCATTTTGGGGAGCTTCTCGCCGCCCAGCAGCTCGGCCATTGTCGCCTTTGCAGCCCGGTAGTCGGCCAGTTCCGCCTCATGCTCGGCAAGGTATTTCCGGCTGTACTTGGCGGCCTTGTACCCATCGAACGCGGGGCGGGTCTTGGCGTACTGCACCACGGCGGCCATCAGATCGGACACACGGGAAAGCTCGGCCTCGGTCTGCTGAATGTCCCCGGCCAGCGTGTGAAACCGCTCCGTGGCGGCGTCGGTCTTTGCGGCCAGATCGTCATATTCAAAGAGCTGGTGCTCTTTCAGATATTGCAGCGCAGCCGCCATCTGTTTAAGGTTATACACCTTGGCCCAGCGTTCATAGGCAGGGCCTTTGCCCTGACGCATCCGCTCCTGAATGTCGATCAGCAGATTGACACGGCGGGGCGCGGGCGTTCTCCGCGCCGGGGCCTTTCGCGTGGGAGCCTTGCCGTCAATGACGGCCTGCACGTCCTCGGGGCCGTAGCCGTCCCCCAGCGTGGATGCCCGGAAACGGGCCGCCCGCTGTTGTCCTGGCACAAGGAACGAGATCACGCCGCCGCGCCCGTGCTTGACCTGTATGCCTGCCGTTTCCATGCGCCGGAGAAAATCTGCGAAGTCCTCGGGGCGCTCCGTCAGGGCCGCGTCAATGGCAAGGCGGATCTGTTCTTTCTGTGAGAGCTTTTGATTTTCGCCCAGCCATTGACCGTAGTGCAGATACCGCCCCTTGCTGTGGAGCTTGGGATTTGCAATCACGGACAGATCGTGTTCCAGACATACCCGGTCAGACAGCCGCCGCAGGGCGAACGAGGAGCCGATGAAGTTGCGGAACTTCCGGGAGCGGTCATAGGCGGTGGAATTGTAGTAAATGTGATTATGAATGTGCTCTTTGTCTATATGGGTACAGACAAAGAATTGATACTTGCCCTTTGTCCAGCGCATCGCCGTTTCATAGCCGATGCGGTTGGCCTCCTCCGCCGTCACCTCGCCGTGAGGAAACGCCTGCCGGATCTGGTAGCACAGCGCCCCGTGTCCGGCCCTGCGGTCAGTTTCGCCCTGATACTGATTTTTGACCAGCATAAACTCGGCGTGTGCCGTGGCCGGATCGCAGAGGTAGGAGGAAACGGCCCCCAGCTTCTCCGGGTTCAGGCCATAGTCAAAGCGGTCTTTCAGGCTTTGCAGGGCCGTCCGCTTGTCGGCCCGCTTGTGGGATTTGAGGTAGGTTGTGGCCGTAGGCAGCCCTCCTTTCCATACGACAAACGGCGGCTGGGATCAGCCGCCGTTTTCTGCATCTTCTGGCCACCGTGACCAGAACTCAGCCCGTGATGAAGCCCCGCAGGGAGCCGTTCAGCTCGTCCAGCTTGGCAAGCAGCCATCCGGCCAGCGCAGGCAGGCCAAAGGGCGAAATAGCAAACGCCATCAGCAGCCCCGCGATCCCCGTGGAAATGTCTTTTTCCACAAACAGCATCAGGACACTCAGCAGCCCCAGCACCGACGCGAGGATGGAGAGCAAGCCAGCGGAAAGACTCAGCAGGAATGAGAGCACGGCCACAAGCAGGGTCAGCACCAGCACAAAGGGAGCGGCAAGAATTTTGAATATGATCCGCATAGGGGGTTCCTCCTTTTTCCTGTATATGTCTATTATAACTCTGAAAAAATCGGCACTCAAGGATGTCCCGGCCCTCCGCACTTCTGGTCACGATGACCAGAGGTGCGGACAGCCGGGGAACGGCACGGGGCCGTTCCCCCTGTGTCACATCGTTACAATGGCGGAGAGCTGGGCCAGCAGATCAGACAGCGGCCCCCACAGGTCGGCATAGTCCTTTTGCAGACGCTTCAGCTCGTCCGGGTACAGGCCGCCGTAGCTGTTGGCATGGATGGCCGCCTGATTGAGATTATTTGCACAGCGCCGCTGGAGGGACACAAGCTCCTTGACGGGTTCAAGGTCAACGTGGAGCACATAGCCGCCCAGCGCCATTTTTCGGATATAGGCGCTCATGTTGCGGAT
>CAVHYW010000125.1:0-2239 GCA_963640475.1 bacterium
CAGCTTCCTGGACAGCATATCATAAAACCGCTGGATGTCCGCCGCCTTGAGCTGCCCGATCCGTTTCTCTCCAAGGCAGGGACGGATATGGTTCTCGATGTAGCCGCGGTAACCGTTCAGGGTGCCGGGCCGCACCATCCCCTCCTTGCTCACCAGCCATTGGTCCAGCCACTCGGACAGGGTGAGCCTGCTCTGCTCCGTCAGGTCGACGCCCTGATAGGCGGTAATGCACTTCCGCAGCCTTGCGGTCAGCTCCTTTTGGGTGTCGGCGTAGACATAGCGGAAGATAGAGTCGCCGTTGTCCTTGTGTCCCACTACGATGCGGCCCTCCCAGCGGCCATCGTCACGCTTGCGTACCATGCCGTCGCCGGACGGTCTTCGTTTTGCCATGTGGTTTCACCTCCGAGGCTTTTTCTTTGATTAGGCGTAGCAGCTCCTGCGTGGCCTGAGGGTTATTCTGTAAACACACAATACCGAAGACGCGGAGAGAAAGCGAGTGGAATCCCCGGCACCGGCGCAAGTTCTACGAAAGCAACAATCCGACCGCAGCAAGCCCTTATCGGAATTTATCTTGCTCCCGTGGTAGATATGTGTTAAAATGCTTATACTGAAACAACAGCAGTTCGGGAGGTGGAGCAATGAGTCATTATGAGTTTTCACTGCGTCAGGAAGTTCTGTTGGAGAAGGGCGCTGGCATTCTTGGAGACATTTTTCACTATGAGCAGCAGAATCAAATTCAAGACGAGATGCATCCGATCTCTGTGATGTACTCCCTTGTTTGGAACGCGAAGCAGGACATCCTGCTTGCAAGGAGCGAAGCTGACCTTGAGCGGATTCGCGGGCAGTTTGACATGGCAACGCATTTTCTGGACGGGATCGGAGCGAATACAAATGGTTGATGTGAGCGATCCGCTGGAGCTCTTTTCAGAAAGCGATATCGCAAATTTGCTCGCGAAGGAGCTTCGCCAGAATCTGCGCCGCTATCGGCAGAACCCACATCCTCGCGGCATTCTCCTTGCCGGGCAACCCGGTGCGGGGAAGACTGGTTTATCCGACCTGATGATCTCCCTCCTGGACGGAAACGCCGTATTCATCAATGCTGACGAGTATCGCCGATACCATCCCAACTATCGTGCCCTTTATCAAAAGTACGGCGTGGATACCGTAGAGAAGACAGCTGCGTTTTCTGCCACAGTTACCGAGAAACTGATTGCAGAAATGTCGGATCGGCATATCAATCTCATCATTGAGGGAACCGGGCGGACAGTAGAAGTCCCAAGAGCAACGGCAAGGCATCTGGCCTCCGAGGGCTATGATGTGGAGTTGGCGGTGCTGGCGGTTCGCCCCGAGACCTCTCTGACCAGTACGCTGCTGCGCTTTTATCAGATGAATGAGGGGGGAACGATCCCAAGAGCCACCGCCATCGGAGCACATGACGCCGTGGTGCGAGTATTACCAGAGAACCTTGACGTGCTTTGTGAGGAGCCCTCCATCTCCCGTCTTACGATTTGGGACAGAGAACTTCGCTGCCTGTTTGACAGCGTTGAGGATTGTCGCGAGCCATCCGCCGTCCTGGTACGATTTTGGAACCGCCCGTGGACGGAGGATGAATTGCGGGCGGCCGAGCGGAACATCACTCTATTACGTCAGCAGGAGACCGCCAGTCAATTGGGACAGGGCGATGCAATCGATGAGCTGGAGCATCGAATCAGATTGGTGCAGTCAGAAAATTATCGTTGCGAAGCATTTGATCCTGAAATGACTTTTTGATCTCTATGTTAATTTTCCCAGCCGACCGTCCCCGTTGACGGTCAGCTTTTTTATGCCCTCATTCCTCCACCGGCAGCATCCGCTGGATGTCCTGGGCATCCTCAAACTTGATCTGCCCGTTGGTGCGCTTGACCTCGTCCGTCACATAGTCGCGCAGGGCGCGGCGGTCCTCCATAGCGTCGCCGAAGTGTGCAGCGATGGTGTGGGCCATGATGCCCTGCTCCACCGCGCACTTGAACAGGATGCTGTTGGTGCGGTTGGTGCTGTCCGCCACGATCCCGCGCAGCGTCGCCGCCAGTGCGTCCGAGAGATACTCGGAGGTGTCCTCCGTTCCCAGATAGCCCATGTAGAAGTGCAGCGACTTCTCAATGAACTCGCTGCGGCTTTTGCAGTTGGCAGTTTCCAGCCAGCCGTCCATGCGGCGGATCGTCGAGGGTCTGAGCCAAGTGGGGATCCGCGTCTTATTTTC
>CAVHYW010000126.1:0-2162 GCA_963640475.1 bacterium
TATCAGGACGAACTGCACCGTCCCGCCTTCCCCTACAAGTTCAAGTTCAAGTTCGACGGCTGCCCCAATGGCTGCGTGTGCGCCATGGCCCGTTCCGACTTCGCCGTGGTGGGTACCTGGAAGGACGATATCAAGATCGACCAGGACGCCGTGAAAGCCTACGTGGGCGGCGAATTCAAGCCCAATGCCGGCGCCCATGCCGGTCGTGACTGGGGCAAGTTCGACATCCAGAAGGAAGTCATCGACCTCTGCCCCTCCAGGTGCATGAGCTGGGACGGCAACAAGCTGTCCATCAAGACTGCCGACTGCGTGCGCTGCATGCACTGCATCAACACCATGCCCCGCGCCCTGCATATCGGTGACGAACGCGGCGCCAGCATCCTCGTGGGCGCCAAGGCCCCGGTGGTGGACGGCGCCCAGATGGGTTCGCTGCTCATTCCCTTCATCTCCTGTGAAGCGCCTTACGATGACGTCAAGGAAGTCATCGAAAAGATCTGGGACTGGTGGATGGAAGAAGGCAAGAACCGCGAACGCGTGGGCGAAACCATGAAGCGTCTGTCCTTCCAGAAGCTGCTGGAAGTCACCGACACCGAAGCGGCCGCCTATCACGTCAAGGAACCCCGCACCAATCCGTATATCTTCTTCAAGGAAGAAGAAGTGCCCGGCGGCTGGACCCGCGACCTCGCTGCCTACCGTAACCGCCATCAACGCTAGTTTAAGGGGGAGAAGAACATGGCTTTTATTTCTTCTGGGTACAATCCCGACAAACCGATGGAAGGCCGTATCACCGACATCGGCCCCCACAAGTATGACGAATACCTGCCCCCGGTCATCAAAAAGAACTTCGGCAAGTGGCTCTATCATGAGATCCTCGAGCCTGGTGTTCTGGTGCACGTGGCCGAAAGCGGCGACAAGGTCTACACCGTGCGTGTGGGCGGCACCCGCACCATGTCCATCACCAACATCCGCGAAATCTGCGACATCGCCGACCAGTACTGCGGCGGCTATGTGCGCTGGACAACGCGTAACAACATCGAATTCATGGTCGAAGATGAAGAGACCATGAAGAAGCTGCGTGACGACCTGAACTCCCGCATGTTCCCCGGCGGCTCCCACAAGTTCCCCGTGGGCGGCACCGGCGCCGGCGTGAGCAACATGGTCCACACCCAGGGCTGGGTGCACTGCCACACCCCCGCCACCGACGCCTCCGGCCCGGTGAAGTGCGTGATGGACACCGTGTTCGAAGAATTCCAGAACATGCGTCTGCCCGCCCCCGTGCGCATCGCCCTAGCCTGCTGCATCAACATGTGCGGCGCCGTGCACTGCTCCGACATCGGCCTGGTGGGTATCCACCGCAAGCCGCCCATGATCGACCATCAGTGGGCTGACAAGCTGTGCGAAATCCCGCTGGCCGTGGCTGCCTGCCCCACCGCCGCCGTGCGCCCCACCAAGGCCGAATGGAACGGTGAAAAGGTGAACTCCGTGGCCATCAAGCAGGACCGCTGCATGTACTGCGGTAACTGCTACACCATGTGCCCGGCCCTGCCCATCGCCGACAGCGAAGGCGATGGCATCGCCATCATGGTGGGTGGCAAGGTGTCCAACCGCATCACCATGCCCAAGTTCTCCAAGGTGGTCGTGGGCTACATCCCCAACGAACCGCCCCGCTGGCCCACCCTGACCAAGACCGTCAAGCACATCCTTGACGTATACGCGGCCAATGCCAACAAGTACGAACGTCTGGGCGACTGGGCCAACCGCATCGGCTGGGAAACCTTCTTCAAGCTCACCGGCCTGAAGTTCACCCATCATCTCATCGACGACTTCCGCGATCCGGCCTACTACACTTGGCGCCAGAGCACGCAGTTCAAGTTCTAGGTTCACTGCAACCCCGGCGGTGCCTGACGCACCGCCGGGACAGGAGAAGAAAATGGCTGACAAAGACGTTATTGTTGACTTCCTCAAGGGCAAGTCCGCTGCCAAGTCCAAGTTCTACTTCAAGGACTTCACGGAACTCTTTCCCGACAAGGGTCCCCGCGAAGTGAAGAAGATCCTCACCCAGCTGGTGAACGAGGAAGTGCTGGAATTCTGGTCCTCCGGTTCCACCACCATGTACGGTCTGAAGGGCGCCGGCAAGCAGGCCCACACCGAAGGCGAGGACT
>CAVHYW010000127.1:0-2116 GCA_963640475.1 bacterium
TGCTGACAGAGGATCACAGGTTGCTGCAGCTTGAAGCGGCTGATGATACAGAAAAGCCACAGTGAAGATTGAAGAGTCGTTTCGCGCACCGTGATTTTTAGGTCGGGGGTTCGAAAATCTATAGTGTTGCGGTATGACAGATAAAAACCTCGTAACCATGCCGGTTACGAGGTTTTTCTTATGCCTGTTTCGGGACAAATACCCCTTAATTTACCCATGCGGGCTTACATCCACCGTGTATTTGGGAAAACGCTGCCGGTACGCCTGAAGAAATATGACTTGTTCCGGAAAGCCTTATGTCTTATGCCGGCTGAAAAATATGCAGATTCAGTCGGCGGGAGAGATATTCCATAATGGTGCAGCCCGCGATACAGTTCCCCTGTTCGTCCAGTGAGGGGCCGTAAATGCCGATACCGGCTCTACCGTACACCGCGGCCATCAGGCCGCCGCCTACGCCGGACTTGGTGGGAACGCCCACCTCTACCGCGAAGCGGCCCGAGCCGTCGTACATTCCGCAGGTGAGCATGATGGAGAGCGCAGTCTTTGCCGTCTCTGCCTTCAGCAGCCGCTGATGGGTAAAGGGACTGACGCCGCCGTTTGCCAGCAGCAGCGCGAAACGGGACAGGGACTCCGCCGTCACATCCAGCGCACACATCTTCGTATACAGCTCAATGCACTCGTCCACATTGCCGGTAATGATGCCCTTGCTTTTCAGCAGATAGGCAATGGCCCGGTTGCGGTCACAGGAATGGAGCTCTGAGAGATACACCTGCTGATTCAGGGTAATACCGGGGTCATTGCACAGAAGACGCGTGTAGGCCAGCAGCTCCTCAAAGGAGACGTCGCCTATCAGGGTGCTCTCCACCGCAATGGCACCGGAGTTTATCATGGGGTTGAAGGGCTTGTTGGACTGAAGATCCAGCTCCACAATGGAGTTGAACGCTTCGCCGGAGGGTTCCATGCCCACATGCCGGAACACCTCTTCCTCGCCGCGCAGCTCCAGCGCCTTGCAAAGGGAGATCACCTTGGAGATGGACTGGATGGTAAAGCGGGTGTCCGCGTCCCCTTCTTTATACACAGAGCCGTCCGGCAGGGTCAGGCAAAGCCCCAGCGCGTCCTTCCGCGCCGTGCCCAACTGGGGGATATATGTGGCCACCGTACCATGAGGGATCTGGCGGCGTCCGGCCTCCATTGCCTCCTGCAAAATTTCCCTGATCTTCTGCTGCTCCATAGGAAAGCTCACCTTTCTGCTGATGTTATACACTGCCGGGCTGATAAGCACCGAAGCCCTTGCCCAGCACCTCGTTGGCGTCATACACGATGATAAATGCGTCAGGATCTACCTGCTGCACCCGTTTTTTCAGGTCGATGATCTGATTCTTGGCAAAGGCGCACAGGATCACCTTATGGGCCTGATGGGTAAAACCGCCCTCGCCGTCCAGCAGCGTGATGCCCCGGTGCATCTCCAGCAGCGCGGCGGTCAGCTCCTCGTGATGGTCGGAGATGATGCAGGCCACTTTAGACTGCTTGCCGCCGTACACCACCCGATCCATGATGAGGGAGATGAGATACAGCGACGCCACCGCGTACAGGCAATGGCTCAGGTTGCGGAAGGCGATCACATGCAGCACCACGATCAGGCCATCCAACAGGCTGCACAGCGTGCCGATGGAGATGCGCTCCAGCCGCAGGCGCAGCAGCCGTGCCGCCAGATTGGTGCCGCCTACGGTGGCATTCTGCCGCAGCATCAGGCCACAGCCCGCACCCACCAGCACCGCGCCGTACACGCAGGCCAGCACCGGCTCGATGGGCTGGAACGTCACCGTTTTGTCCAGCAGGTCGATGAACAGCGAGCTGACCACCATAGCGTACAACGAAGCGACGAACCAGTCGCGGCCTACGTTCTTCCAGATCAGGAAAAACAGCGGCAGGTTCATCAGCAATACCTGAATACCGATCGGTATCTGTGGCAGGAACAGGCCGATGACCTGCGCAAGACCGGTGAAGCCGCCCATACAGAGCTGGTTGGGTGCGTAAAACCAGCAAAAGCCCAGCGCATACAGTCCAGCTAATAAAAAGCAAGAGGTTTTTGAAAAAAATTAGCTCTGCAAAAAAG
>CAVHYW010000128.1:0-2010 GCA_963640475.1 bacterium
CTCTATGACCTGATCGAGGCGGAGTACAAAAGCTATGACATGGCCGCCCACCAGCTCTACACCGAGCAGATCCTGCGCGAGGTGCTGCTGGGGCTGCACTCCATGTGCAAGGGCGCGGACGCGCAGTTTTTCAATGGACACACCAACATCACCTCCAGCCGCTTCCTCGTTTTCGGTGTGAAAGGACTGCTGGGCGCAGCGAAAAATGTCCGCAACGCCATGCTGTTCAATATTCTGTCGTTCCTGTCGGACAAGCTGCTGACTGAGGGCAATACCGTGGCGGCGCTGGACGAACTGTATATCTGGCTGTCTAACCCCACAGCCATTGAGTACATCCGAAACTGCCTCAAGCGTGTTCGCAAAAAGGAATCCGCCATGCTGCTGGCAAGTCAGAATCTGGAGGACTTTGACCAGGAGGGTATCCGTGAGATGACAAAGCCGCTATTCAGCATCCCGCCCCACCAGTTCCTGTTCAACGCAGGGTCCATCGACAAGCGCAGCTACATGGAGATGCTCCAGCTGGATGAGGCGGAATACAATCTCATCAAGTTCCCCCAGCGTGGCGTGTGTCTGTACAAGTGCGGCAACGAGCGATATCTGCTGGAAGTCCACGCTCCCGCCTACAAGGAAAAGCTGTTTGGAACGGCGGGTGGTCGCTGATGGCAGTATCTGTAGGTATGATCGCCAAAGCCGCGGCGACAGCCCTTTCCAACGAGAAGCTCCGCAAAGGGATCGGCTGGGGGCTGGTCGCTGTTCTCTCGCCCGTCATCCTCCTGATCGCCGCACTGTGCTCCATCGGCACAGGCGGTGCGGACCACAACAACCAGGCGGTAGCCGCAGCCTTCTATGGGACGAGCTATTCGACTGAGGTGCCTATGGCATTCCGCTCTCACATTGAGGAGATGCGCACCGCTTTTTCTCTTCTGGATTCGGCGGTCGCCTCCGTCAATGGGCGGACGGAAGGCGGAAACAGCCTTGACCCGATCCGAGTCAAGGCTGTTTTTTATGCCCTCTGCTTTGGCGAGGACGCTCCCGGCAGACGGGCAGCAAACCGCTTTGTAGAGTGCTTCTACACTTTGGAAACCCGTACCCGCACGGTAGAAGTGGAGAGCGAGGATGGCACGGTCACCAGCACAGAAGAAGAATACACCGTCGCTGTTCCGGTTTCGCTATATCAGGCGTATGCAAATCTCGAAGCGGAGCTGGGCCGGACGATCACGGAGGATGATAAGAGCAACATCAACCACATCTATACCATGATCGCCGGCACCGCAGGCGGCGGCAGCTACAGCGGCGAGTTCCTTCGCGGGGATGGAAGCAGTATCGACTTGGACATCTCCGCCTTTGTTGATCCCGCCAATAAAAATGCAGCCGACCTTGTGACCTACGCCATCCACGCATGGGAGTCCGGCTGGGGCTATGTCTGGGGCACCTATGGTAATGTGCTGACGGAGTCACTCCTCACCTACAAGGTGTCGCAATACCCGGACGGTGTTGGCAACCATGAGGACATCATCCGCGCCAATTGGCTGGGCGGCAGGACCGCCGACTGCGTAGGACTCATCAAGGGCTACGGCTGGCTGTCCCCGGAAACGATGACCATCGACTATGGTACCCACGGGATACCGGATATCGGCGCAAACCAGATGTACTATAACGCCAGGGAATCCGGACCCATTAGCACCATGCCGGACATCCCCGGCCTTGCGGTTTGGCATGAGGGACACATCGGTGTTTACATCGGCAACGGTCAGGTCATCGAAGCTATGGGGACAAGGTATGGCGTCGTCAAAACGGAGCTGGTGGATCGCGGCTGGACGCACTGGCTGAAGGTGCCGTATATCAATTATGACTGAGGAGGATCGAATGGAATTTCCAAAAGATGAAGTAAAGAACAAAGTCGTCTGGACAAAAGGCGCAGACTTTACTGACGGATCACCGCGATACACCTTCGAGGGACGCGACCCCGCCACGACCTATGAACGATTTCAGGTCGTTATCTATACAGAG
>CAVHYW010000129.1:0-2008 GCA_963640475.1 bacterium
CGATGACCTGATCGACGACGGTCTTGATGGAGGCGTAATCCTCACCGTGGGTCTTACGAATGGAAACAGTAGACATCGTTCTTTCTCCCTTCTGTATGTTGATGAAATGTAAGTTAGCTCTTATATAGGTTAGTCCTTATAGTAGTCGCACAGGTACTCGGCCACGCCGTAGGTGCGGATGTCATACTCGCAGTTGGCCTGAATCTCGAACGCCTGAGGAGCGGCGAACTTCACCCAATCGGTGTCCACGGGGCGCTTGACCTCCACTTCACCGGCGATGAGGGTGACGATCTCACGGTCGCCCACGCCGAAGGTGTAGGTACCGGCGGTGATGATGCCCAGGGTGTGCTTCTCACCGTCGGCGGTGAAGAAGGTGCGGCTGGTGACCTTGCCGTCCCAATAGACGTTGGCCTTAGTCATGACTTCCAGATTGCTCAGCTTTTCAGATACCATGATGATTCTCCTTTCGATAATACACGATGTGTTTGACTTTTTCAACCGTTACTTCTGCTCCTCGTACACGGCGGGGCCCTTACCCTCGGCGAACATCTTGATAAGGATGCCCACGAAGATGACGATACCGGCGGCGCCGATCAGCGGGTAGATGAAGTTGACCAGCTTGCTCAGAGGAATGAAGGAGGCCACGGACACGCCCAGAGCGGCCACGATGACGACGATGATGGCCTGCTTCTTGGTGCGGTCCTCCGCGAAACGGCGGCCCACCGCCCACAGGTAGCCGGTAATGGTGGTGAACACACCCAGCAGAATGATGATAGAGAACGGAAGCGCCAGAGCGGGCAGCATATTCTGGATGGCGGCCAGCATGGGGACCTGCGCCTTGATCTGGGCGATGTAGTCCAGATTCAGGATGATAGTGAACAGCACCATGCACAGTCCCACGCAGAAGAAGGCGGCAGAGGCGATGGCGCTGCCCAGCACCTCCTTTTTATTGGTGCAGCGGTAACCCAGAGAAACGTTGAAGGCCAGACCCAGCGTGATGTACGCGCCCACCAGAGAGATAACGGAAATCACGGGACTGTCGATATTCATGAACTTAGCCTGCAGGAAGATACCCTCGTCCACATACTGCTGCACATTCTGCTGTGCCTCCATGATAGAGGTATCAGCCGTGCAAAAGCAATAGATACCGGTGAACATCATAACAATGATGATGAGAGTGCCCACGAAGCCCAGCACATTGGTGACCTTCTCCAAGCCCAGACAGACCACTACCACGGACACGACACCCATGACCAGCGTGCCTACCCATACAGGGATTCCCAGATACTGGTTAACGGTAGCACCGCTGCCGGCAAACATGATGAGAGTGCTCAGGGCAATGGACAGAGTGCAGAATATATCCAAAGCCTTGCCCAGTGCCTTGCCGCAATAGTAATTATAGGACACGTTGGGGTCGGGGAAACGCTTTATGTAGCCAGTTTTGTATGTGCCGTAGCAGAACAGCGCCAGCAGCACGAAGGTGAGTACCGGCAGGATAAATGGATACGCGCCGCCCCAGGAGCCATAATACTGCAGGGTTTCCTGACCGGAGGCGAAGCCCGCTCCAATACAGTAGGCCGCGAACGCACCGCCGATGGTCAGGACGGTCTTGAAGTTCATTTTTGTATTCATAAGCTTTCTCCTTTATTTTTTCTTTCTCACAAATGGGTGGGAAGGTCCAGGGAAAGGGTGCTCACTTCATATCGGGATATGCCTTGCGGATGTAAGCGTCGATGCGGCGGACGGCTTCCTTCAGGTTGTCGTCGGAGTTGGCGAACACCAGACGGAGGTAGCCCTCGCCCATAGCACCAAAGGCGGTGCCGGGCACACAAATCACACGGGCGCCGCGGATCAGTTCCTCGGCGAACTCCTGAGAAGTCTTGCCGAAGGCCTTGATGTTGACGAAGGCGTAGAAGCTGCCCTTGGGCTTGGCGCAGGTGAAGCCGGGGATGACGTTGATGCCGTCCACCAGAATGTCACGGCGGCGGGTATAATCCGCCAGCATGGA
>CAVHYW010000130.1:0-2008 GCA_963640475.1 bacterium
CGTAGAGTGCCATCTTGCCGCGCATGGTCTCGCGGGGCGTGAACTCGGAGTTGACCCAGAAATAACGCTGGTTGAAGTAAGATGCCTGGCGAGGCCACTTGTCCCAAGAGGGATAGCACTTGCCTGTGAGCAGTCGGGCATCGCCGCCGTTCCCCACCGACCACGTCTCTGTGCCGTTGAAGGGCGTCTGTCCGGGGTGTGTGCCGGGTGCGCCGTCGTTGCGCCCTGTGCAGTAGACATTCTCGAAGTGGCGCTGTCCCAGTCCGGTCATCTCCACGATGTTCAGCGGGTTGCGGCCCAGTCCCCAGCTTGCCTCGGAATACATCGCCTGCTGCAGTCGGCTTTTCTCGGCGTCGCTCTTTGCCACATAGTGTGCCAGGATGACCATGTGCAGGTCTTCCGACGTGATGTGTCTGTTGTCGTTCGCCACACGGCGCGAGGGCCGCTTGTCGAGCCATGCCACGTTGTACTTCTCCGCCTGGTTTCTGATGCTCGACAGCAGGTTGCTGTAGAGCTGGGCGTAGTGGCGCTGGTGGGGACAGGTGAGGTAAGCCACTGCCGCCCATATCTGGTAATGCTCCTGCGTGGACGGCACGCTGACGCCGATTTCCTCCGAGGGAGCCGTGAAGAGCTGTGAGTGGCCGTTGCGGATTTCGCTGTCGGCAGCCATGATTTTCTCCCACTTGCGGTCTCCCGTGAGGTTGTAGAGGAAGGCTGCCGCCATCTGTCTCAGGTCGCGTCCGCGGATGGCCTTGCTGCCGATGTTCTGCATCTCGTCGAGCTGCAGGTCCTTTTGCTTCGAGGCGAATTTGTATGCCTTGATGGCCTCTGCCTGGTAGTATTGGCGCAGGGCCACGTTGCCGTTGAGGCGGAATGCCTCGGCGAGCATGGCGCAGTTGGCTGCGTTCGCCCATGCCGCCATGGTGGTGCAGCCTGCCTGGAACATCACCGTCCAGTCTACCGTGGGGTTGGTGAGTCCCTGCGAGTAAGCCTCGCCGTCGCGGATGCTCAGGAAGAAGTCCACCTCGTTGCGTGCCTCGTCGATGATGTCGGGGATGCCGTTGCCCGATTCGCGGATGCCGAGGTTGTCGTCGTTGAGCTTCTTGCCGCCGTGCAGGATGTAGGGCATGAGCATGTCGTAGATGTTCGCCACATGGGCGATGTGGCGGTCCCAGTCCATGGCGTCGCTGTGTCCGCCCGGGATGGTGCCGGCTGCCACGGTGGGGTTGCCCGGAAGCCTGTGTTTCCAGAACAGCGACTGCTCGGCTGGCTTGAAGTGGCACTCGTCCCACACGTCCATCCTCAGTGCCTTCCAGTCTTTGCTCCAGGGCGTGAGGTCGGTCTTGTAGATGGTGAACGCCTTTGTGGGCGACACGCCGGGGATGAAGCGCGGCTGGCGTGGAACGGGCCATACGCGCGGTGTGTCCACGGGTTCGTCCACACGCATGTAGTAATATCCCCTCACGGAGTAGCGGTAGGGCTCACGGTAGGTGTCATTGCTGATGACGAAGTCCATGGAGCAGCCCACGCCGTCCACGACGAGGCGGTAGCGTCCCGGGGTGGCGTTGGAGAAGTCGATGTTCCACACGTCGGAGCCGGCGAGGTTCTTGCCGCCTGCCTCGTTGGCTGCGTCAGCCACGGTCTTCCAGGGCTTCACCTGTCCTACGGGTGTCTTCTCCCCGGTGGACGTGTTGAACAGGTACACCTTGTTGCCTACGAACGAACTGTAGTCGCGCCCTCCGCCGTCGCCCATCCAGTGGTAGAGGTCGGCTTCCTTCACCTTCTCCTGCGGCTCGTAGCCGATGATGTTGACGTGTACCGCCTCCGACGGGCTGTTCCAGATGTCGTAGGTGAGCGTTGCCGCTGTCGCGTCCGACCCGCTGGCGGAGGGGATGTGTACCGTGTAGGTCTGTCCCTGCCGCATGGGCGAGGGGAGGCGCAGGTAGATCCAGTGGTCGAGTTCGCTGCGGAGCGTGTGGTCGGTGTTCATCGGCTTGGAGCAGCGGTA